>CALKUG010000551.1 GCA_937996765.1 uncultured Ignavibacteria bacterium | reverse complement strand
TTGCTTGGTTCGCTATCAATGATTTCTTAACTTATTGCGTGTGTTTCATCCATTATACGAAAGTACCTGCCATGAAAAGTTATGCTACATTTTTTCTGCTTCTATTTATTACATCAAGTGCAATGGCACAACATCGCTCACTTTGGGATGCCCCTACAGATGATGTTCGAAATAAAAATTCATTTAAACGCTACGAATGGTTTTATCGCCCCAGAACCGATGAAGTTGGCAGATACCCCGTTGAACATGTTAAAAAAGAAATGCAGATTGATGCAGAAAAAGTTCAAGCAGCCACGCTTAACAAACCCGCTTCTACCAAAACTCCCACTTGGAGTAATATTGGCCCCGCAGGAATTAACATGTCATCCAGCTTTATCCCCTATTGGGGCGAAGTAAGCGGAAGAATACGCGGTGTTGCCATTCACCCAACAGATCCAAACATTGTTTATGTTGGTGCTGCTGCAGGTGGTATTTGGAAAACCACCGATGGCGGAACAACATGGAGTGATAAAAGTGGAAGTATGAGTCGCCTTACATTCGGCTCAATCGCCATAGATCCAAGCAATACAAATACAGTATTTGCGGCAACGGGTGAAGCACGATGGTTGTTTAATAATGTTACCTTCGAAGGCGATGGGCTTTATAAATCAACCGATGCAGGTGCAACCTGGACACAAATTACCAACGGATTTGGAACATTCACACAATTTAGTGACATTACCGTGCATCCAACTAATTCTAACATACTCCTTGCTTCTTTAGGTTCAGGGAATTGGAATTATAGCTCCCCTTCTAACGAGGGTATCTGGAGGAGTTCTGATGCGGGCACGACATGGACTCGCGTGCTTAATGTTGCTGATGGTTTTGAAGTTGCGTTTGACCCCACTAACGGTAGTAAAGCTTATGCCGCATCAGGTAATGAAGGAAGCACAGCGGGATTTTACCGATCAACAGATGCCGGTGCAACGTGGACACAAAGCAACACCGGACTTGCAACCACAGCACAAATAGGAAGAATTCAATTTGATGTTTCACCCTCAACCCCAACAACGATTTATGCCGTAGTTTACGACTATGAATCCTCATTTAGCGGTACCAGAAAATCTGCTGCTTTCAAATCAACAGATTCAGGTGTTAACTGGGCACAAATTGCATCAGGAACAAACATTGCAGGTACATACGATGGTACAAACGTAAGCGACCAAGGCAGCTACGATTTAACCGTAGCGGTACACCCAACCAATACCTCAATTGTTGCCATTGGTAATGTTGAAGTAAGTCGCTCAACAAATGGTAGTTCATTCAGTTTTGTGCGTAATCCATCAGGTTATTCAGCCGGAGCAGGTGCTTGGGATGGCTACACCCACACAGATGTACACAAAATAGTATTCGCACCCTCTAATGGTAATATTGCCTACCTTGGTTGCGATGGTGGAATGTATAAATCAACCGATGCAGGTGCTACGTGGTTTAGTGTAAACAATGCGATTAACACTATTCAATTTTACCGTCTGGCTTCTCACCCAACCAATGCTTCCATTTTATTTGGCGGTGCACAAGATAATGGTAACTTTAGTACAACAAATAAAGGAGCCACAGCTTGGGTTTTTGAAACCAGCGGTGATGGCATGGAGTGTTTTGTTGATTACAATGACCCGAATTACGTTTATATGAGCACACAAAATGGATCACTTTACAGAAGCACGGATGCAGGTGTTACCTGGTTAAATGCAACAAGTCTTTCTACCAACACAGCGTGGGTTGCACCCTATTGGCAACACCCGACTGTAGCCGCAACTGTTTATGGAGCACTGAATCAAAGAATTTATCGTTCTACAGATCGTGGTGTAAACTGGAGTGCCATCTCCTCTTCTATAACTACTAATCGTATAACCGATGTCTCTCATTCTAAAGTCAATCCCAATAAAATGGTTGCCGCAGCAAGTAATTACACAACCTCACCCTCATTGTACACTTCAACCGATGCAGGAGCTTCTTGGACTGACCGCACAACGGGTGTTACAGGCTCAGGTTTTACAGGTACTAACATTCAGCGCGTTGTTTGCGACCCCGTAAGCGAAAATACCATTTATGCTACACGCGCTTCGTACGGGAGTGCGCAGGTTATTAAATCAACTGATTTTGGAGTTACTTGGACAAACGTATCAGGAACAGGCGGCAACACCTTACCTGCTGTTTCGGTAAATGATTTGTTTATTGACCCCGCCAACGCAAATCACCTCTATGCAGGGAGTGATTTTGGTGTGTATTTTAGTCCCGATGGCGGCACAACATGGAGTAAGCTCGCAACAGGAATGCCAACTGTTCCCATAATGGATTTTAGTTTTTTCAGTTATAATTCCAACCGCTATTTGCGTGCAGCTACACACGGCAGAGGCGTGTATGAATTGCAAATTAACGAGCCGCTTCCCGTTGAACTTACAAGCTTTGCCGCAAGAAGTGAACAAGGTAACATACTTCTTGAATGGGAAACAGCAACCGAAATAAATAATTATGGTTTCGAGATTGAACGCAGCATAGACCACAAAAACTTCGAACAAATTGGATTTGTTTCAGGTGCAGGAAACAGCAATTCACCCAATTCTTACTCATTCACCGATACCAAAGGCTCGGGAGTATTGTTGTACCGTCTTATGCAACTCGATACCGATGGAACATTCAGCTATTCGGATCCCGTTGAAATAGACCACATAGCCCCCATGGATTTTGAGATATTCTCTAATTATCCCAATCCATTTAACCCAAGTACCACGT
>CALKUG010000550.1 GCA_937996765.1 uncultured Ignavibacteria bacterium | reverse complement strand
AATAAGTGTTTTTGTAAGTATTTTGCGTAATGCTTTTCAAGCAATTGTTCATTCAGGCGAAATTACTATAATAACTGCATCAAGTGAAGAACTAAGTGTTGCAATTACTGATAACGGTTGTGGAATAGCCCCCGAAAATCTTGGAAAGATATTTGACCCATTCTTTACAACCAAGCAGCAAGGTTCCGGTTCGGGCTTAGGGCTTTCGATAGCGTATAATACCATAAGAGAACACGGTGGTAGAATTGAGTTTACTTCGGAGTTGGGAAGAGGAACAACAGCAATAACGTATTTGGAATTAAAAGGATAAATTTATGATTGAAACAAAAGAAGAGACCAAGCCAACAATTCTTTATGTAGATGATGAACCAATAAATTTAGATGTATTGAAAATAAATCTGCGAAAACAGTTTACTGTTCTTACTGCTGAATCAGCAAAGGATGGTTTGGTAATTTTGGAATCCCACCCTGATATCAAAATTGTAATTAGTGATATGCGCATGCCTGAAATAACAGGAATTGAATTTATTAAGATGGCTCGTGAACAATTCCCGAATGTGGTTTATTGTGTTCTAACAGGATATGAGATAACAGATGAAATTAAATTAGCATTGGAAAGCGGACTGATTAAGCATTACTTCAAAAAACCTTTTGAAGCTCCAATTCTTCGCCAAACCTTAATTGATTTACTGGATTCATAAAAAAAAGCCCCAAAATCTCTCGGGGCTTTAATTCATTTTTAAGCAAATGTGCAGGAGGGTGTTTAATTAGTACAATTATATTTGAGTTTTAACGAATCCATAATTGTCCCTAAATCCATCGCAGATACGCCACCATCGTTATTTACTACAAAAAATGCTCCACGCGTAAATCCACTAAATGATTTTTGCGTAAGAGCAATGCCATCGGTATTAAGAGTGTTTTCTCCGCGAAAACGACCAATTAAATCAAGTGATTTGCGGTCGAATACATAGAAGTAATTTTTCTCAAAATCCTGATCCGTCATTATCCAAAAGCCGCTGCCATCAGCACACTTATAGAGTAACAAACCTTCCGGCTGAGATTTAAATACACCTTCATTTTGCAAAACTTTTTTGAAGTTGCCTTTTAGGTCATACACTTTAATATTTCTGATAGTTTCATCTTCTTCCGGAATAAGTAACATATCATTCTCAACATCAGCCCAGATGGATTCAATCACTCTGATAACACCTTCGCCTGAAGTTGCACCAAAGTGCGATTTTGAGCTTACCATAAGGGTGTTGTTCATATTAGTGAAATGATACATCCAAACCCGTTTGCCGAGTTCACTATCGGGCGGAACTTTTTCGTCAGCGGTTTCATAATTATCGGTTACATAAACTGTAAAGGAGTTTTTGGTTCCAATGACATTTAAACCATATGGTTTTTGAAGATCACCTACACCAAAAATACCGAGTGGCTTAAATTCCGGAATGGAGAATACTTGTAACCGAGCATTGTCGCGCTCAACTACAAAGAGCATATCCTCAAATACGGCAACACCATTAGGGCGCTCCATCTGACCAACGGCCTTTCCGGTACCGCCAATACGGTTCAGCTCCCAACCCGTTAATGCATCATAAACAACTACCACATCGGTACCTTTTGCAGTAGCAAAAAGTAGATGAGTTGAGTCCTTTGACCAAAATGCAGGTGAATCGGTATTATCCTCACTTAACCAACGTGTCATATAGTTTTCCACTATATTATAGGAGGGTATTTCACTCTGCTGTTCTTTTTTTTCATTCTCTCCGCAACCTATAAAAAGCATTGCGGAGAGAATAGCAAAAGTTATATATTTCATAGTATTCTCATTTCAGAA
>CALKUG010000549.1 GCA_937996765.1 uncultured Ignavibacteria bacterium | reverse complement strand
ATAACACTTGCGATTTCACCGATTTGGTCGGTTTTACTCGAAAGCGAATTTATAATTTGAGCCGTAGAACCGGTAGATGTAATTATTTGGTTCATACCTCCGCGTAAACTCTCGAGTTGTGTAACACCTTTATTCGCTTCGAAAGTTGCCTCTTGTGAAGAGTTTGATGCGAGCGATGCACTTTGCGAAGTAGATTGAATGGTAGCTGTCATTTCCTCAACGGCAGCAGAAACATCGTTTGTTTGATTGGTTTGCTCTTGAGTGCCCGCGGAAATTTCGTGAATGCTCGCGCTTATTTCACTTGCAGCTGCAGAAGCTGTTTGAGCTGTATTCTTGACTTCAAGCAGTGCAGATTCAAGAGACTGAGCAACAGTGTTGATACTATTTTTGATGAGTGCGTAATCGCCTTTGTAATCTCCTTCGACACGTACGCGCATATCACCGGAAGCCATAACCGCAAGCGTCTCTTTTGCTTCATCAATTGGAGTAACAATTTTATCCAACAATGAATTGATACCTGAAACGATATCCTGAAACTCACCGCTGAATTTTGAGGCATTAGCCCGAGTAGAGAGGTTCCCCTCGACAGCGGCACTAATTAAAGCAGAAGATTCTGAAGATAGTGCTTTGATTGTCGCAATTGTACTTCTGATAATTGGAGTAATTTCATCCTCGTTTGATGCGTGCGATAAATCAACACTAAGGTTTCCACGAGACACTTTTTGAAGAGTTTCAAGCACATTTAATCTCAGATTTGCTGCTAACTCATTTGCAGAATTTGTTATTATTGCTATTTCATCACTTTGGTCGGTGGTTATTTTATGTGAAACCTTACCCTTGGAAAGGGTTCTTATAAAATCCGTAATTTTTTGAATTGGGTTTGTGAGCTGTCGTGCAATTATAATTAATGCAAAAGAAATCATTCCTATGCTTAACCCGGCAATTAACAAAATTATATAAATCAGACGCGAAACAGCTCCGTAAATTTCAGAAGAAGGAACGGTAGCAATCGCGCCCCAATTTGCTCTTCCGTAAGGAGTGTAGAACAAAATTAAGTCTGCACCTGTTTCGGGGTCGGAAGCTTCAATAAATCCGGATTTCCCCTCGGAAACAGCTTTAAATATTTCCTCGAGTTCGGGGCGATTTTGTTTTTTTGCTCGTTCTGTGAGTGAAACTACACCAAGTCCTACGGTATCTTTATCGCCAACAATTAAACCGCTGTTGCTAAAAACTGTTAAATAACCGGTTTCAAACACTTTAATTTTCGAAACCATTTGATT
>CALKUG010000548.1 GCA_937996765.1 uncultured Ignavibacteria bacterium | reverse complement strand
AAACCGCTTTGTTTTAACCAAATCTACCAATGGGCTCCATAACGGTTTTATCACCCAAGGGAGGTATAACCAACTGGTATAAAGGGCTATATCGGTATTTGACACACCAAGACGTTTATACATTATTACCGAAACGGTCATTACCACAACGTAGGGGATACCTTGTGCATAGTAAAGTGTCGAAATCCACGACCAAGGACTTTGTTTTTTCTCTTTAATACTATCGGCCATTGTTTACTCCTGAATACTTGCTAAGCTTGGTTTTATTGTTTAGAAATTCTTTGTTTTGCCATAATAAGAGCACCCATAGTTGGGTTATTTTCTTGCGGAAGTACACTTACACCGGGAACCACCTGTATAATTTTTTCTTTTAACATTGCTGAGTAAAAGGTATCGTTTGCTATTGTACCGCCTATAAAAGAAAGCAATAGAGTAGGTTCGTTGATTTTTTCTTTCATGGTACGAATATGGTCAATGAGATTATTGCATTCTTCATTCAGAATATTAACCGCAATCTCATCACCTTCTGATGCAGCATCAATTACAAAACGAGCTGCAGAAGCAATGTCGTAATTGTTGGTATATACCGCTGTTATTAGCGAAGGACCATCAACAATTTCGGTACCGGCTTTAAGTTTCTCGGAAATCAGAGTATGTACTCCACGTCCATCAAATTCTCTCGCAACAGCAGTAAGACCTTTTTTCCCAATCATGTATCCACTACCTTCATCGCCAATAAATCTTCCAAATCCGCCAACTCTAAAAATTTCGCCGCTTGCGTTTTTTCCAAACATTATCGAACCGGTGCCAGCAATAAGAATTGAGCCCGGCTTACCGCTAAAAGCACCCTCTAATGCTATTCTGGCATCGCTTTCAACATAAAGAGGAATTTTTGGAAGCCCCATTTCTTCGATGTATTTAGCAAAAGCCTTTTCAAAGCGTTCGGCATCTGTTTTTCTCCCTGCGCCCGTTGTTCCTAAATGCACGGCTGAAATATCCGAATAACTACAGTTTAAGGCTGCAACTGCTGAATCTAAGTGTTTCTTTATTGTTTCGGATACGGTTTGTTCGCCCAGAAGAAGAAAGGTTGAGGGGCCTGCTGTAAACTCATGGAGTATTGTGAGATTTTCATCTGCAGTGTAAGAGTGGGTTTTAGTACCACCACCATCTATTCCGATGATATAGTTCATTGAGTAACCTGGTATTTAGTGATGAAATTGCGTTCTTTTCAACACCGAAAAGAACATTAATAATTAAAAGATAACTCTTTATAAAATTATCACAAATTATTATGTAAAGGAAGCGAAATTGTAAAAGTACTTCCCTTATTAACAATACTACTAACGCTAATATTTCCGGAAAGTGCTTCAATCAGGCGCTTGGCTATGGCAAGCCCCAAACCGTTACCCTCATATTCGCGGGTTAAACCTTCACTTACTTGTCTAAAATCGATGAATATCACATCAAATTTTTCTTTCGGAATGCCAATTCCTGTATCAATTACGCTAATACAAGCCTTGTGCTCTTCGCGGTCGTAGGAGAGTTGCAAGGTTATACTACCTTGCTTCGTGTATTTTATAGCATTATCAAGCAAATGAATCAATGCTTTTTTCAAATATTCGGGTTCTATGAGCACAGGGATTGTTACCTCGGTAAAATCCAATTCCAAGGTAATTCCCTTCTCATCGCAACGTTTATCTATCTGTTGCTCAGTTATAATAGCTGCAACTTCGTTTATTAAATCACAAGGAACTAACGAAAGTTTTAACTTATTCGATTCGATAAGGGAATAGTCAACTAAAGAGTTTAAAGTTCTTAGTAAACGCTCGCCTGCCTTATAAATTTCGCCTGACATATGCGAAAAGCCTGCATCTTCAATATCTTCTTCAAGTATTTGACTGAGTCCCAATATTCCTACAAGTGGTGTGCGAAACTCATGACTTAAAATTGCGAGGAATGCAGTTTTTAATCTATCCGATTCTTCCGCTTTTTCTTTGGCTACTACTAATTCAAGATTCAGTGCCTTTTGCTGAGTTATATCTTGTTTAATAGCTATGTAATTGGTGATAATTCCCGATTCATCTTTTATATTAAATACAAAAGCCATTTCCCAATAGATATCACCATTTTTCTTTTTGTTGGCAAACTCGCCAACCCAACTCTCGCCGTTTGTTAATTTTAGCCAAAAATCCTTATAGAAATCAGCACTCTGTTTTCCGGATTTAAGAATATTTGGTCTTTGTCCTATTACTTCATCCGTTGTAAAACCAGATGACGCATAAAACGAGGCGTTTGCATATTCTATTCTTCCGGAAACATCGGTTACAATAATGGAAAGTGGACTATTTTCAACAACGTTAAAAAATGTGTTCGCTTGTTTTTTGGCACTTTGTAGTTCAGTTACATCAACTCCCCAAAACATTATTCCCTCAGAATAAAGGGAGCCAATTTTTTGGAAAAATAATTGAACATCAAGGGATTCACCGAAAGCGGTTTTTAATCGAAGATTTACTGAGGCATCGCCTTTTGAATTAATCTGGCGATATATTGAGCGGATGGCCTGTCGGTACTCAAAGTTATAAAAGAAGAGATCCTTAAATTTTTTTGCAGTTGTTGCCCCTTCATCCTCACCAATAGTTTTGGCGAGTACAACGTTCATAAACGTAATACTACTACCAACTGTTACACCATACATTAATGGTGAAGACTGTATAATACGTTTTAATACTTCGTCGAGTTTTTCCGGGGAAAGCAATTGACCGCCTGTTAAAAAAACGAAAGCCCTGTTTTAGATACAGGGCTTTACATTAACCGAATATAAACGAATAAGCAACCCAGAGTACCATTCCTGCGAAACCTATTCCAAACGTAAACAAAAACGTCTTGAAAATTACAGGGTTGTGATGTTGCGTTATTTCAGTGGGCTGATTCTGAGCCATTGTTTTTCTTTCTCTTAAAAATTCGTACTGCAAATTACGATTTTTTTAATAATTTTTCCGAATTAACCTCTTTTTAAAACCAATTTAAGTATCTCACCTGCAACGAGTGTTAATGATCCGGCAAGGAATGCATAACCAATAAGGTTAGGATCAATAGAAGTAAGACGCATTACACTTTGCAAGGGCTCAATAAACATCATTAACCCTGTTAGGACTATAACAGCTCCTATGCTAGGGAGCAGAGCTTTATTTCCTGAAAACGGTATTGCAATACTCGAATCATTTAATGAACGGCAGTTAATTGCATTGAATAGTCGAGCAAATATCAAAGTGATAAAAAATACAGTTATGGCTGCTAAGTTTGGTTCAGATGCATTGGTAGGTCTGTTTAAGTTATACTGCCAAGCAAACATACCTATCGAAACCAGTGCTATAACGGTACCTAAAACGGCCGTTAATATCAATGAATGGCGGTTGAGAATTCCTTCTTTTACATTTCTTGGCTTGCGTTTCATAATGCCCTTTTCCGGCATTTCGACACCAAGCGCAATAGCAAGAATTCCATCCATAATAAAGTTAATAAACAGTATTTGAACTGCCATTATGGGTTGGTGAATAAAGCCAACAACCATTGCTATGATAATTGCCAGTACTGTTCCCATGTTTCCGCTAAGAAGAAATACAAGGTATTTTCTGATATTTTCAAAAATACTTCTACCTTCTTCAACTGCATTTACAATACTTGCAAAATTATCATCGGTAAGAATCATTTCCGCAGCTTCTTTTGTAACATCAGTTCCTGCAATTCCCATTGCTACACCGATGTCGGATTTTTTAAGAGCAGGAGCATCATTTACTCCGTCACCTGTCATAGCAACGATATTACCTAAACTGATAAATCCATTCACAATTTTTAATTTGTGTTCAGGTGATATTCTTGCAAATACTTGAGTATCTTTACACAATTCACGAATTTCTTCATCGCTCAAATGTTCAAGCTCAGTACCTGCAACAACTCTACCATCGGTAAGAATGCCCAACTCACGTGCAATTGCAGAAGCGGTAATTTTATGATCACCTGTAATCATTATCGGCTTAATGCCGGCTTCTTTAGCGACCTTAATCGCTTCTGCTGCTTCTTGGCGAGGCGGATCAATCATTCCTGCAATGCCTAAGTACACCATATCTGTTTCATAATGGCCATCTTCTTTGCCAAGCTCAACATCTATCTTCATTGAAACACCAAGCACACGAAGTGCTTTATTTCCAAGCTCAAGAATCTTGTTAATTACTACTTGCTTTTCCTCAGCAGTTAAAGGAACTATTTCTCCATTTTTCATCTGCTTTGTGCAAGATTCAATAATAACTTCTGCAGCTCCTTTTGCAAACGCAACATTACCACCACTTTTGGTTGAGTGAACGGTTGTCATACGTTTACTATCAGAAGAAAAAGGTATTTCATAAATACGCGGATAACGATTCTGAATATCCTCTTCTGTCAATTTTGAACGCAATGCAAACACAACCAAACCGCCTTCGGTGGGGTCGCCAACTATCTTCCAAACATCATCTTCATTAGCCAATTTCGAATCGTTACATAACAAACTACCAACAAGAAAATGCTCCAATGCTTTATTGTGAGTATAATCAACAGTTTTACCATCGGAATAAACTATTCCGTTTGGATTGTAGCCTTTACCTTCAACTGTATAGGTTATTCCGTCAATAAATGCCTCGCGAACCGACATTTTATCTTGTGTTA
Source organism: uncultured Ignavibacteria bacterium (assembly GCA_937996765.1). GTDB lineage: Bacteria > Bacteroidota > Ignavibacteria > Ignavibacteriales > Ignavibacteriaceae > CALKUG01. The sequence continues at coordinate 2,348 of CALKUG010000548.1, read as the reverse complement.
AAGTTCCCGTTTTATCCGAGCAAATAACGGTCACTGCACCAAGCGTTTCTACAGCTTGCAGCTTACGAATTAATGCATTACGCTGTACCATTCTGCGTACACCAAGTGCAAGTGTTATCGTTACAACAGCAGGTAAGGCCTCAGGTATAATAGCCACGGCTAAAGATACCACCCATAATAAAGTATCACCTAATCTCTGTTCTAAAGGGAGGTTGCTCGGTACAACAAACAACTCCACAATACCAACAATTAAGGAAACAACTACGGCAAAAATTCCGAGTTTTTTCCCAAGTGAATCTATGTTCTCCTGAAGTGGAGTTTTGCGTTCCTCAGTTTCAGAAAGTAATGTTGCAATTTTTCCGAATTCGGTAGTCATACCAGTTCCCACCACTACACCCATTCCCCTGCCATAAACTACGGTAGTCCCCATATACGCCATATTGATTCTATCGCCAATCGAAACATCCGCTCCGGGTAATGCTGTAATAATTTTTTCTACCGGGTTGGATTCACCTGTTAAAGGGGCTTCTTCTACGCGTAAACTTGCAGATTCTAATATTCTGATATCTGCCGGTATTTTATCACCGGCTTTTAGAAACACGATATCACCAGGAACAATATCCTTTGCAGGAACCTGCACTTGCAAGCTATTCCTTAATATTGTTGCCAAAGGTGCTGCCATCTTTTTCAACGACTCAATAGCCTTGTTGGCCTGGAACTCTTGAAAGAATCCTAACAACCCTGCAAGTACTACAATTACCATTATGGCTATGGGTTCAACCGTTTTGCCCAAAATTATTGATACTACCGCGGATGCAACTAAAATATAAATGACAAGATTGTTGAACTGAGCAAAAAGTACTTGAAGAGCAGATTTTTTTTGTCCGCCTGTTATCTCGTTAGTACCATACTCGGCTATACGCTTTTGCGCTTCGGAATCACTTAATCCTTCAGGTACTGATTGCAATTTATTCAGAACCTGATTATTGTCTAATTTATACCAGTCATTACTTGGTTTTAGTTTCATTGTCTTTTTAACTTTCTGTTATAATTATTCTTTTGGGGTATTATTTCTGATAACGGCAAAATTTCTAAAATAATTCCCTTTAAATGTAAAGAATTTCAGTTATAAACAGGGAATCTTTTAATTTCACCTGATGTTATTGAGAGAAATGATACAATCATACTTTTTTCTTGAGCAGCTCCAAAGTTGGAGCTTGACTTAGACAAAAGTATAGCTTACTTTTGCAGTTGGAGAAATACGTAGATGATACAACCTGTTAACATACCGAATACTGCACCGGTTATTCCGGCAACAGAAAGTGCAAATCCGAATGTGTTTGCTCAGGGTATAGTACGTCAGAATTTTAATCCAAATACAGTTGGCGAAGCCGCACAACGAGATGCTCAAAAAGGTGCTAACTGGAAACCCGCCGATGGCTCAACCCCAATAAACGATAAAAAGAGCAAAGCCGAGGCAGCAAAGGGTCGCAAAGGTACTGAGCAGTCGCAGTCAGTTTCAGAGGATGATATTAACGTTCCCTTTAGGGCACTTCGTCGCAAAGAGCGGGACATGGATTCGGGCGTTTCTGCCGATGGAGGTGGAGATTCGCAAGAAGAACGGTTTATGAGCCAGTATGAGCAGTTCAAAATTCTTCAGGAGTTCAGGGTCGCCTCACAAAAAGCATTAGAAGAGCAAGAAGAGAGTGAGTTATTTGCAGGAGCTTCAAATAATGCTCGCCCCGTGGCAAATCGTATTTATTCAAGTTCTATCAATTCTTCACAAAGCTTTTCAGCCTAATTTTTCGCTCCCACCATACAATATGTACCATAAACAAAAAATTATTTCATACATTTGTAATTATTCCATATACTCCAAATGAACAAACAAATTAAAAATACCGCCCTACTTTTGTTTATGGTGATTGCATTACCGGCGCTCACTTTTGCGATATTTGAGTTTTCCGCTAAAACAGAAACAGAGAAAATGCTTTGGAGCGTTTACACCAATCAGCTCGATGGGATTCTCTTTTCGGTCAATCAATATTCCGATGATTATATGTCATCAACGGCACAAAAAATACAGACACTCATAATAGCAGATTCCTCTTCAAATAAATCTTCAAAAGTAAATAGTTTTTTTAGCGGCGTACAATACGATTTTGTGCAAGCCGTATTTTTGACGGATAGCTCACTGAGTACTGTTTCCCCTTTTTACAACAAAACCAATAGCGACTCCCTAAAACCACTTTTAACAGAAGTACTTGCAAATGAAAAAATCAGATTTGCGCGTTTGCTTTCGTATAAGACTGTTGACTATCAGAAAATCGAAAGTAGCCCTTTAAATA
>CALKUG010000547.1 GCA_937996765.1 uncultured Ignavibacteria bacterium | reverse complement strand
GGTTGCTGTTTGTGACACTTCCATTTTAACAATGTCTAATGTGCCACCTGCATTTGCTATTCCGGGGTCAATCTCACCGGTTGCATCGTTGTATGTTGTTTGTGAAAAAACAACCATACTCATTGCAAAAAATAGGGTAAATAAACGTATCATTTTTTCATGATGAGTTCTTTCTGTTTTGTTATAGTAAGTTATTTTGCTTTAAACTCGATAAAATATTTTTATAAGTTTCAGAAAATTTTCCTCCGAATTGAATGCCAACATTTATTAACTCCATGGCTGTTTGTTTTTCCCCGATTTTTACATAAGACATAATGAGGGCGTGATTAACAGCAACAAGATCCTCATTTGTCATTTTTGGTTGTGCTGCCAAAAGAAATGGAATTGCATTTTCCCATTCACCACGTAATTGATATAATCGTCCGATATATCTTTCTGTTAACCCTGTTTCCGAAAAACCATTTTTAAGTAAAAAGTTACCCTGCTCAATTCCTGAGAGGGCATCATCACGTTGTTTTTTATTCAACGAACCGTACAATTGTTCGGTTAACGCCAATTCAAAATACAAATATTCAAGATACCATGAAGTATAATCCGGAACCTGGTTTTTAGCCACCTGATAAAGCGACAATGCTTCAGTTAAACGATTTTCTCTAATCATTACTCGTGCTACCATGCCTGTAATTGGCCTTAAACCGCCTGCGTGTGGTTTGTTCGATTGCCACTCTCTACAAGCTGAAAGCACACCCGGTGACATTGTTTCCTCGGCAGATTTTACCAAATTACTAAATTTGTTAAATGCCTCATTGTTCGAACTCTTCATGAATGGAATATTGAACAAAATACTTAGAGTATGATTCACTCGGTATTCATCATAAAAATTATAACCAAGTCTTTTTGCAAAAGATTCCCAATTTGCTAATGTATCCAATCTGCTGCTTTCCAAAGAAAACGACCCACCTAATTTCTGAATACTGCTAAGCATTAAACGTGCTGTCTCGTCCTGTCCTCTTAAAGAGAGATGTACATGGTCATCGAGTAACTCCCAATCTGATGATTTGTTTGTTAATGTTCTAAATGACTGAGCAATATCGCAGAGAGGGATGCCAAAATTATTTGCAACAGCACGAGTAGTTGCTTCCAGCTCTTCAGTTGGGCGCCATGGCATTGTATCAAAGTTTTTAGCTTTGAGGAAGAATTTCCCTGCCTGCGCATCATCACCCAAAGCGGCAAATGTTTTACCGAGAGCGAAATTAATTCCTGCGTGTTGAGGTGCTAACTTCAATGCCGCAAGTAATTTTTCTTTAGCTGATTCAGGGTTTGTAGATATTAAATTTTTACCTTCATTAAAGAGGGTATTAAGTTTAATTTTATCTGTCTCATTCAAAAAACCTGTGTTATCCTCACCGAGAGGAGCTAAACCATTCTCATTCGAAGCCGTGGTGCAAAAGAGCAATGGTACTCCTGCAGATTTGGCATCATTGGCAATTTGGGTTAAACTGTATCGAAGATTTTCACTTGCTTTTTTGCGCATCGAATCATCAGAATCTATAACAGATTGGCCAATCATCTGTTCCATTAAAGAACGATCTTCACTTGCTTCATCCCCAAAGAAATTGCGTAATGCTTGAACAATGGCAAGACCATTTACCCATCTTAAAGTTGGTAACATCCAGGGTGGAAAAAAGCCCGTACTGTTTATGGAGGCTACACCGTAAGCACCAAAAAATTCATTATTGCCGATATAGGATATAATCAGATCAGGACTGTAATTCAGAGCATCCTTTACCATATAGGTTATAGGGAAACTCGATATAGCTGTCGTGCCAAGGTTTATAACTTCAACTTTTTTATTTGGCATTACATCAGAAAGCATTGTCTGAAGAAATGAGCTCATTGCAAGGTTTCTTGGTTGTGGATACCCTTTAGCTGCAGATTCACCGATTAAAAAAATTCTAAGCGTATTTGCGGGTTTAGGCATTACAAAGCTGGTTTGCTCTGCATAACCTGGTCTATCGGGGTTATTAAAAAAATAGGGCTTAGAGGCAGTGGGTTCAACAATACAAAGTTTTTCACCTGAAGCAGTATTCCCAAACTCTTTAATGAAAGGAGGATATCCCTCGTAATTGTCAAAACGTAATATTATCTCTGTGGCGACAAGTAATAAAAAAGGTAAGAGAATTGTAAGGATTTTAAAGAAGAGTTGCTTCCTCCTTGACAAAGTTATTTCTACTGCTTCACTCCGAGCAGTTTGGGTTTGACCTGTATTTGATTTTCTTGGATTTGACTTTTTTTTAGCCATTAATTGTAATTACTCGATTAAAAATTCACATAAGGGTAAAGTACTTCAAGATATTGCAAGATTAAAGAATAATCTTGTACTTGTAATTTCATTAAAGCACAAAGAAATAGTGATAATCAGTAAGAAATCAAAATAAATTTGTGAATAGTTTTAATAATTGTAGGTGTGTAATAAACGATTGCATTTGAAGAATAAAACACTACTACTGAATCTTTAACCACCTCAGCGAATCTAATAGGGTAATAAAAGTATTTTTAATCAATAAGATCACTAAGGTTAACAATGGAAAATCAAGAAATAATTGCAATGCCGAGAATCGGCGAAATGGCTCCTGCGTTTAAGGCAGTTACCACCCAAGGCGAAATAAACTTCCCTGCAGATTATAAAGGCGAATGGGTTATTTTATTTAGTCACCCTGCAGATTTTACTCCTGTTTGTACTTCTGAGTTTATGACATTCGCTTCTATGGAAGAAAAATTTAATAACGCAGGTTGCAAATTGGTAGGACTCTCAGTAGATGGTCTCTACAGTCATATTGCTTGGTTACGCTCAATCAAAGAGAAAATCGAGTACAAAGGAATGAAAGACGTTGAAGTCAAATTCCCACTCATCGAAGATATCACAATGGAAGTAGCTAAAAAGTACGGTATGATACAACCCGGCGAAAGCAACACCAAAGCCGTGCGTGCAGTATTTTTTATAGATCCTAAAGGCATTATTAGAGCAGTGATTTATTATCCGCTCAGCTTAGGCAGAAACTTTGATGAGCTCTATCGCGTGATAGTTGCACTTAAAACAGCAGATGCTTTTGGTGTTGCAACTCCTGCCGATTGGAGACCGGGCGACGAAGTTATTGTTCCTCCTGCAGGTTCATGCGGCGTAGCTAAAGACAGAATGGAAGGCCAAGTTGAAGGCGTTGAATGTAAAGACTGGTATTTTTGCACCAAAAAAATTGACGAACAAACCGTTCTCAATGAAGTGCTTAAATCCTAATCACAGCACCCCAAAGGCACACAATTTATGCATCATGGAAGTCCGAAGCAATTCGGACTTCTGCGTTTTATACCGAGGTTAAGGGTGTATTAGTGCTTAATTTTTTCTTAATTCTTGATTAAATTGCAAGAGTTAAATAAAAACTCAAGGTGGTTGTTATGATTCCAGATTTTCAACATTTTATGCTCCCCGTGCTTACTGCAATTAAAGCTGCTGATATTATTAAGAGCACAAATTTGAGAGAGCAGATGTCCACAGTTTTCAAGCTTACATCTGCTGAAATTGAAGAGCTATTGCCGAGTGGTGTAAACGCTTTTGTTAGCAGAATTCATTGGGCTATAACTTACCTTAAAAAAGCTGGACTCATAAAAACACCCATGCGTGGACAGTATCAAATCACTGAGGCAGGAAAGAAAGTTCTCTTAAATCCCCCTGCGATGATAAATGTCAAATATCTCAAGTCATATCCCGAATTCAATCAATGGATGGAAAAGAGTAACTCCAAAAACAAGTCAACAGAATCTTCTTCAGAATCAATTGAATCCATCGAAGAAAAAACCCCGGATGAGTTGATTGAAACCTCCCATCAAAAAATTAATGAATTACTACGCTCCGAAATTATTGAAAAAATTAAATCATGTTCACCTCGCTTTTTTGAAGCCCTTGTTGTTGATTTATTAATTAAAATGGGCTACGGTGGTTCCAGAGCTGATGCTGGTAGGGTGCTCGGAAAATCGCATGACGGAGGTATTGACGGTCTCATCAAGGAAGATAGATTGGGCTTGGACACTATTTATCTTCAGGCGAAACGTTGGGAGGGGGCAGTGCCCTCTTCACAGGTACGAGATTTTGCCGGTTCCTTATTGGGGAAGAAAGCGAAAAAAGGAATTTTTATCACTACTTCAAACTTTCCTAAACAGGCGTATGATTTTGTAAATGGAATTGAGCACAAAATTGTATTAATTGATGGAAGCGAGCTGGCAGATTTGATGATTCAACATAACGTTGGTGTCTCGATTAGTCGCTCTTACGAAATTAAGAAAATTGACCTCGACTACTTCGAGGATGAGTAAGATGAATAGTAAGTGATCCTAAATTTATAGAGTTTAACTTTAAAACAATTGGTACTCATTATGAAGATAATGGCAATTACAAAAGATTTGCCCGGAGTAAACTGGGAAAACTCAGATGAAATTCTGAAGAACGAAACAATTAACGCTTACAAGCTTTATCAGGATGGAATATTTAGGGAGATTTACTTCACTCAAAATCGAGATGCTGTTATAATCCTCGAAGCTCTATCCATAGATGAAGCAGTCGGCATAATGAATAATCTCCCATTAGTGCAAAAGAATTTCATTTCGTACGAGCTTTTTGAACTAAATCCTTACAATGGTTTTGAAAGATTGTTTGAAAATTGGGTTAGGTGAATTTGCATCTTTAGTTTCTTTTATCCCGATAAAAGATACCGTTCATCCTTTTTTTACTTGTTCTGGTCGAATTCTGTAGCAATTTAAACAGTTCTCTCGGTACATTTACTTTATAAATTTAATCGTACTCAAACTGATAATTAAACTGATTTACGGATTTAGTCTTGTTCGGCAAATTACTTGAAGATTTCTCCTTAACCCCCGAAGCAGAGCAGAAACAAAAACTGTTTCAATTTCTGCTATTGAGTATTATGGCTATTGCTACAGTTGGTCTCGGTTCACAGTACTTTGCATTATCTGGTCCCGGTAATGAATCGATACAAAATCGTCAACTGGTTCAAATCGTAATTGCTAATTTCTCAGGAATAATCCTATTGTATCTTAATCAAAGGGGAAAAACAAAACTTGCTTCATTGTTATTAGTATCCATCTATATAGCTGTAATATTTGGTAATTCCACTTTTGCAAATGGCATTAGGTCAATTGCTTTCCATCATGTTGGAATAGCGGTTATGCTGAGTAGTTTGTTATTAGGGTGGAGAGCAGGGTTTTTAACCGGAACTATGATTCTCGTACTTGGGGTAGTTTTTATTATCCTTGAAAACTTCGGAATCTTAGTATATGATTACCCAAAATTTGCACCAATAGCGTACTTAGTTAATTTATTTATAACAGTTTTATTCTTAGGGGTGATTCAATTTCTTTCTGTTTCACTACTCGAACGTTCTTTAAGGAAGACAAACGAGGAATTAGAACGAAGAA
>CALKUG010000546.1 GCA_937996765.1 uncultured Ignavibacteria bacterium | reverse complement strand
GCTTTTGTATTAAACTCTGTTTTGAGTTGTATTCTTCTTTAATTGAAGTAAGAACTATTGTTTCGGTTGCAGTATTCATTGCTTCACCTCACATTCGTTTCTTATTATGGATTCGAGTAACTTTTCTGCTTTCTCGGGCGACATACAAGAGTACACTTGCTCATTAACCACTACAACGGGTGCAAGTCCGCAAGCACCCAAGCAAGAAACGGTTTCAATGCTAAACATCATATCTTCGGTAGTGTTTTGTTTTTCTTTTAATGCAAGCACGGTTCTCATTTTATCGAGTATTGGGAGAGAATCTTTAACATGGCAAGCCGTTCCATTGCAAACTTTGATAATATATTTGCCTTTAGGTTTAAGAGTGAAGTGGGTGTAAAATGTTGCTACACCAAATACTTTTGCTGAGGGAATATCCAACGATGTTGCAATAAAGTTCAAAACATCTTCGGGTAGATATTTGTAAATTTCTTGAACCTGTTGTAAAATGGGAATGAGCATACTTTTGTTATGCTTATGGAATTCGAGTACATGGCAGAGTTGTTCGAATTTTTCAATTTTTGCTATTATCTTACTGTGTGTGCTATTCATGGCAAGTCCGTGTATTGTTAACTTGTGGTGTTTGTTGTTTTTGTCGCAAAAGATGGGGGAGGTCAGAAGATCTCGAAAACTGAAAGCAATATGGAGTGTTGTATTGATTCACATTCAATCGATAAAAATATATCGATAAATAATTCTCGATTAAAATTAGAATTTTATCTGTTCAAAGTCAATAGTTAGCGTGAAAATATTTTTGTTTGAAGTAAAAAATCTTTATTCAAGCCATGAAACCACTTCAAAAAAACGAGTATTTGGGAAGTTTGGAGGTACGGTGACGAGAAATCGTTCATCAAATTTATGAACAAAACGGTAGCCGTTTGTAGGATTAGCGCCGGAATACGTAGCTGTTGCCTTTGTTTGTTGTGCAATTATACCACCAAGTAGATTCATGTTACTGACTCCGGAGTAACTTGAGTAACTTGCAATAGAAAGTCCATCCTTTTGAGCATATATTGAAGCTTGGATATTAATATCACCTCTGGAATTATCAAAAGTAACTTCAACCTTTTTTTCTCCAATAATTCCAAGCATATCCGTTGATGCAGGGTTAGTTCGAGGATCGGAACTATAAACTATATCATCTGTTAAGAAAACACTTCCCATTGCTGTGCTACCTTTTTGGGTAGCAACCACCGTTGCTTGCCCGTTTAAAACACCTTTCATGGTAATGTTACCTTTTTCTGCGAAAATAATACCGTTTGGCGCAAGGGTGGTAAGGGGAACAGTGTCGTATGCCGACCATGCATCCCAGACCGTTGAGGAGCTCCCGTATCTATAGCGATAAATAACATCTCCATCGGCAAGAAATGTGAGATCAACATCAGAAAAAGTTTTAGTTGAAGGCCCTTTGAATAATTTTCCGTTGGTCATTGCATTTACGCGCAATCCGCTTGTATCAAATTCAAGAGGAATATTTACACCGGATTCAAACCCTCCCAAAAAAGTTGGGTTACTTGGGTTATAAGTTTTGAGCAAACCGCTTTTGCAAGTAGTTTTACCAAGAAAAACGGGGTCGCCATATACTCTACAATAATCGTTGGCATGAAAATGTCCTGAGAAGGTGTCTCCGGTTGCTGCAGCTGCACCAAATACGTTATAAAAGTTACCAAATTTTGCAAAATTACTTGGTTGCAACATCAAAGTAATAGTTTTGGTAATACCGTTGTAGCTACCTGTTGAGCGAATAATCTTTTTATTAACAAGAGTATCGGTTAAAGTAATTGTAAAACTTCCATCTCCCAAAGCAACATTTTGATAAGTTGTGCCAGGAGTCCATGTTTTATTGAAAAACAAATTACTTGCAGCAATATTTGCACCTGAAACCGCAATGTTGTGAACAATAGTAAGCTCATGATAATCTACCATATTATCAACTGCTCTAATCATATAAAGTGAGTAATTGTAACCGGCTATCATAAAAATAAGCCCAAAACCAACTATCATTAATATACTTGCTTTTCCAAACATGATGTCACCTGTTATGAAGATTTCGTGCCGCTAATCGGATTTGCCGCCAAAAAGCAGAGGAGTATAACGTATCGTATGCAGCAGTATTCTCAACTTTTATATTAATCTGCATGGTATTTATTTCACCCGGACTTGAGATAGGGAAACTTATTTGATCTCCCAATGCATCAAAATAGAGTATAAAAAACTCTGTTATTCCCAAATTGGCAGATTTAGGTTGTTCACTATTTTGCACCCTATACAACATTCTGTCCCGAGGGTTAGGAGTCATAGAAAGCTCAGTTGTATCACCAAGGAAATAAGTGATTGTATCCAATTGACCGTTGTAGTCTAAATCCGTCAAAAACGAAATACTATCTTGAGCCGCAGCGATAATAGAAGCGCTTGGATCAGGTATTTTCAAGTAATCTTTGCAATAGCCAATTTTTCTGAAATCGTGCTCTAATAAAGTAACAACTGATACAATGTTTTCTTGAACGATTAATTCGCCGGCATACGTGTATGTGTTCTGTGTAGCTGAATCACTCATTCTCAGAACAATTAAGAGGAGAAGAGTTCCAACTACAATAGCACCAAGGATGTCTAATATAACTTGATAGCCCATTGTTTACCTAAAGTGCCAATAACTGAATACTGATGACATACTCACAGAATCCAAACGTCCGGGAAGCGATGCCATAGAAGGACTTGTAACTACCACAGTAATACGCTTGTGCCATGTTTGTCCTGCGGCGTTTGTGTTAGGAGTTGTAGGATTAACGTAGGCAACGTTGCACGCAACTCTAAAAACGGCTGAAGGTAATGTTGAGTCGATACGCACCAAATTATGATAATCATCAAAATCATCTATACTATCTATTGTCTCACCGGTTTCACGACCAAACAAACCGGGTGCAGTCAAAGAGGTGACCGATAAAACATCATCATTAACGGTCTTTTCGTCAAACGCCATCCCTTGAGCTTCTTCAAGCATCGAAGTTCCCAGAGAAATAGCTAATACTTGCAATTTTGAGGAAAGCATAACATCATTAGTGCTGGCAAAAGTATTATTCACTCTTATTATGAGTAGTCCTAAAAGCACCAACGCTGCTGCAGAGAGAATCATTTGGCCAGTACCCATGATTGAAAACATCCTTTCTT
>CALKUG010000545.1 GCA_937996765.1 uncultured Ignavibacteria bacterium | reverse complement strand
AGTTTACGCTCTATTTTGAAGTTGCATTTACGCTCGGTTTGATTTTAAGCATACCCAATGTTGTATATCAATTTTGGAAGTTTATTGAACCTGCATTAGGAATGGGGGAACGCAAATACATAAAGTTTATTGTGTTCTTTACCACTTTCAGTTTTTTAGCAGGGATGGTATTTGCTTATTATCTTATACTTCCAGCAACACTTGGAGTTGCTGTAACCATAGGTACCGATCAGATCAAAAACGAATTTGCCGTTGATGAGTACCTTTCCATTGTTTATAGCGTTACCTTGGCAACTGCAACGATCTTTGAATTACCTATGCTTTCTTACGCATTAGCAAAGATAGGAATCCTTAAGCCCGAGTACATGACTAAATACCGTAGGCACGCTATTGTTATTTTGTTTATTGTTGCAGCGGTATTAACACCGCCTGACCCTGTTTCGCAAAGCATAATGGTGGTTCCATTAATATTGCTTTACGAATTAAGTATAATTATTGTAAAACGAGTTAAAGCTAATCGTGAAAATTCCGAATCTTAGTGAAATTTCAGCACCGGTAGAAAAAGAGTTAAAAACTTTTTCATCCGTCTATAAAAGTAGTATGAAGAGTGATGTTACATTAGTAGATATTGTAACCTCATATATTCTGAAGCAGAAGGGGAAGAAAGTTCGTCCGCTTTTAGTACTACTTTCTGCAAAAGCAGCAGGAGGTGTAAGCGAACGCAGTTACAGAGGCGCCGCACTTGTAGAACTTTTGCATACCGCTACACTCGTTCATGATGATGTAGTGGATAGTGCTGAGGTTCGACGCGGATTCCCTTCTATAAATGCAATATGGAAAAACAAAGTCGCTGTACTTATAGGTGATTATCTGCTATCGCGAGGTTTGCTTATTGCAATGAAGGGTAAGGATTACGATTTTCTTGAGATTATAACCGACACGGTTAAAAGAATGGCAGAAGGCGAACTTCTGCAAATGAAGAAAACTCGTAAGCTTGATATTGATGAGGAAACCTATTTTAGAGTTATTTCAGATAAAACTGCATCGCTTATTGAAACTTGTTGCCAAATTGGTGCAAAATCAGCATCAGGCGATACAAAGATACATGATGCGCTACGCATTTATGGTGAGAAATTGGGACTTGCCTTCCAGATACGGGATGACATACTCGATTATGAAGGCACTAAATCTCTTTTTGGCAAAGAAATTGGTGGAGATATAAAGGACAAAAAAATCACACTCCCACTCATTTATGCCTTTAACTCAGTTGAAAACTCCAAGAAAAAAGAAATTCGTTCGTTGATTAAAAAGGGTGGTGATGATGCTGTTAAAACAGTAATCTCTTTTGTACGGGAGCATAATGGAATTAAACTTGCCGATGACAAAGCACACGAAATTGCCCACGAAGCTGTCTCGAGCTTGAGTGTATTGCCAGAGAGTGATGCTAAGCTTTCGCTGATCAATCTCGTCAATTTTGTTGTTGAGCGAAAAAACTAAAACTTAAGAAGCTTTACAGCTTTTCTATTCTCCGCGCAAGCGATTGATAGTTTCTTTATAATCAAATCCTTTAATGGGTTCGCGGAGTGTTAATACAGGGCAGGGGGCTTTGCGAACAACTTTTTCTGCGGTACTACCAAACAGCATATGCTCAACACCTGAGCTTCCGTGTGTTGAAATAATAACTAAGTCAATATCTTCATCCTTAGCCATCTGAATTATTTCCACAAACGGCTTGCCTACTTTAACCTCAACAGTTACTTCTATATCACTATCAATGTATTTTGCAGCAAGTGAAGTTAATTCATCCTTTGCTCGTGTATCAAATTCCAACGGCACAGGGGGGAGTGTGATTTGCCCAAGACTCAAATCGGGAGGATACATAGCCGGCTCGAGTACATACACCAAGTACATTTTGGCTTTATAAATATGTGCCATTTCCGAGGAATATCTCA
>CALKUG010000544.1 GCA_937996765.1 uncultured Ignavibacteria bacterium | reverse complement strand
CCACCCGGCATAGTTGACATCGCCAAAAAGGGTGAGTTCAACGAATTTGATTTAAATGAGTTTTTTAAGGCGGAGGGAGTTAAAAGCAAAGCGCGATTTGTACACTCAGATGAGGTGCAACGTTGGTTAAATATACTCCGCGATTCCGATGATATTACCACCTTGGATAGGTTAAAGATGGGTGCAAAAAAACCTCCTTTGCCCTTTAACGATGGTCGTTTATTGCCCATTCTTTCGCACACTTTGTGGTTTTTGCCCTCGGTAGCAGCTTGTTATGCAATGAAACATCTATTGAGTCAAAAGCAAAATTCATTTTACAAGGATTACACAGTAATAGTAGCCGCAGGAGAGGAAGCGGGGATTGGTGTTGATGCACTAACGCCCGTGCAAGAAGCGATGCGCAATCCTTTGGAAACCAAAACCATAACGCTCAGTTGCGGAAAACTTACTACGGGAGTTACCGTAAAACCGTGGACAGGCATTTTTATGCTCAGAAATACCACTTCTCCCGAAACCTATTTTCAAGCTGCTTTTCGGGTTCAATCACCTTGGGTAATTGATAATCCCACAGGCGACGATCCCAATAAAACCATGATTCTTAAAGAAGAGTGTTATGTGTTCGATTTTGCCCCCGATAGGGCCTTGAGGCAAATTGCAGAGTACAGTTTTAAGTTAACGGGTGGTGATGAGAATCCCGAGAGCAGAGTCGCTGAGTTCATCAATTTCTTACCCGTGCTTGCGTATGATGGCAGTTCTATGAAGCAATTGGATGCAGCAGGCATACTCGATTTGGCGATGAGCGGAACCACGGAAACATTACTTGAGAAACGATGGGAGAGTGCCTTGCTTGTGAATGTGGATGATTATACATTAAAACGTTTGATGGATGATGCCGCTGCAATGGAAGCTTTGATGCGCATAGAAGGATTTAGATCGCTGAATGCTGATATCGAGACTATCATAAACAAATCAGGTGCGGTGAAAAAAATCAAAAAGGAAATTGGCGAGGGTAAGCTCTCCAAAAAGGATAAAAAACAATTAACCGACGACGAAAAAGAAATTAAAAGTAAACGCAAACAGATTCAAGAAAAGCTGATAAAGTTTGCTACACGCATTCCCGTATTTATGTATCTCACAGATTATAGAGAGCATACACTCCGTGATATTATCACAAAGTTGGAACCCGGACTCTTCAAAAAAGTGACAGGATTAGAGATACCCGATTTCGAGCGTCTTGTATCGCTGGGGGTATTTAACAGCGGAATAATGAACGATGCCGTTTATAAATTTAAGCGTTACGAAGATGCCTCGTTGGAATACACGGGATTTAACCGCCATGCCAACAAACAGCGCATCGGGCTTTATGATACCACGCTCACCCAAGCAGAATATAAGCGTGTAATACCAGCGGAGTGAGGTTGCTACTAAGGATAGTTTGTTTTACTACGAAAAAGTATATATATTATATA
>CALKUG010000543.1 GCA_937996765.1 uncultured Ignavibacteria bacterium | reverse complement strand
AGTGCGGATAAGTTTACATTTACTCCAACCCCTGCGCAGTACAACTCACAGAGTCTCGCTGCACAGTTGGATAAAATACAACCTGTTCCGAACCCTTACATTGTAACAAACGTGTTCGAAACACCGCTTCCTCCTCAAGTTAGGGGCCGTGGCGAACGAGTAATCAACTTTACTAATGTACCTCCTTCAGCTAAGATAAGTATCTACACTGTAGCAGGTGATTTGGTAAGGACTTTACAAAATGACTCCGAACTTTTTGACGGTGCCGTAGAATGGGATTTAAGGACTTCTGAAGGACTTGATATCGCATACGGTGTTTACTTCTATGTGGTAGAGATACCCGGAGTAAGCGACACTAAGGTCGGTAAATTAGCCATAATTAAATAAGCGGTGCAGAACATGGAGTTTAAAATGAAAAGAATACTATATTCCCTTTTCATAGTAGGTTTCGCGATGACTGCTTTCGCTCAAACGAAAGTTGGTACAACCGCTGCTACCTTTTTACAGATGCCTATCGGCACTAAAGCATCCGGTATGGGTGGTGCATTTGTTGCAACCGCCGACGACGCTACCGCGCTGTTTTGGAACCCGGGCGGCATCTCGAGATTAGCACGCAGTGAATTCAGTGTCTCGTACTCTGAATGGCTCGCTGAAACAAACTATTCTTGGGCAGGTTTGGTCTTCAAACTTTCCCCCGACGACGCTATTGGCGTCAGCGTAAATCAAGTTGATTACGGCGAAGGAGATGTTACTACTGCTGCTCAACCGGAAGGTACCGGCGAAAAGTGGTCTGCTTCTTCTATCGCAGTTGGATTGACATATACAAGAAGTCTTACAGACAGATTTTCTGTCGGCGGTACTTTGAAGTATGTAAGCGAAACAGTATATAATTCCTCAGCTTCGGCTTTGGCAGTTGATATTGGCTTGCTCTTCAAGACTCAGTTGGATGGACTTCGTTTAGGTATGAACATAAGTAACTTTGGTACCGAAATGCAACTTTCGGGCAAAGACTTGTTACAGCCTATAGATATAGATCAATCTAACACCGGTAACAATGCTAATATTACAGGTAATCTCGCAACAGATGCATGGCCTTTGCCGTTGAATTTTGTTGTAGGTCTTGCATACGACCCTGTATATAATGAAACATTCAAGGTTACTCTTGCTGCAGATGCAAATTACCCTAACAACCAAACATCCTACATCAATGCAGGTGCTGAAGTTGTATGGAATAATTTACTAGCTCTTCGCGTTGGTTACAACTCAATATTCAAAGATAATCCGATTACCGGCTTAATGGGCGGTGTTGGTATTAACTACGATTTGGGTGGTATGAATGCTAAGATCGAATACAGCTACTCACAAATTGAAACATTCAGTAAAGATATTAATCGTATCTCTGTTGCTGTTGGTTTCTAATTTGTTCTCAGATTAGTTAAAAAGCCCGGGCTAAACACTCGGGCTTTTTTTTTATATTTGTGGCACTATTATGTACTGTAAGAAAGTAGAAAATGATTGAAAAAATTAAAGAAATAGCTCTCTTAGCCGGAGAAACTCTTCGCGAGGGTTTTACCAAAAATTTTGAAATTGAATTTAAAACCAATGAATCGAATCTGGTAACCGAATATGATAAACGATCAGAGAAGCTCATTATTGAATTTATTCAAAAAGAATTCCCAACACATGGTATATTAGCTGAAGAGAGTGGTGAGCATTCACGTGGTGGAGAATACACATGGATTATCGACCCACTTGATGGAACAACAAACTTTGCCCACAAATTGCCACTCTTTTCTGTTTCAATCGGAGTTCAAAAGAATGGTGAGATGATTTATGGCGTGGTGAACGATGTGATGCATAATCAATTGTTTTACGCTGAAAAGGGAAGTGGGAGTTTTAAAAATTCGCAACAACTTTCAGTATCAAAAACCAATACTTTAGCTCGTGCGTTGTTGGTAACGGGCTTCCCGTATGATATCGCAGAAAATCCTTCAAATGCCTTAGAAATTTTTAATAAACTTATTCTCAAATCGCGAGGAATACGCCGATTAGGTTCTGCCGCAATTGATTTTTGTTATCTCGCTGAAGGAGTATTTGACGGATATTGGGAAGTACACCTTCATCCATGGGATGTTGCAGCCGGCAAGCTTGTTGTTGAAGAAGCAGGTGGATTGGTTACCGATTTTGAAGGCACACCCACAGATGTTTTCTCTCCACAGTTTTTGAGTTCAAACGGTCTTTTACATAATCAGATTAAAGAAATTATTGAGGAAGCTCGATTTGGACTCCCTTT
>CALKUG010000542.1 GCA_937996765.1 uncultured Ignavibacteria bacterium | reverse complement strand
GGCAAATTACTAACGGTAATTCATCCATCGGTCTTATAATTTAAAGCAATTAGCACTTAAACCATTATCTTTTTAGTTTGATACTTTTTTTAATTTATTGATAAAATATTCGGCATCAACATACCCTGTTATCCGTGCAAGCTCATTTCCTTTTGCATCTATCACTAACACGGTCGGAAATCCTTTAACAGAATATGCTTCTCGAGCTTTTTTAAGATCCTCAGAAAGTGCACCGGTCATATCTGCCTTAAAGGCAACAAATCGTTTGGATTCGTCAATTACTGCTCCATCTGAAAACGTAAGAGCATCAAGTTCTTTACAGGGAATGCACCAATCGGCGTAAAAATCTATAATCACGGGCTTACCTTCGCTCATTGCGCTTTCAACTGCTTCGGTTGAATACGGCTGCCAAGCTATTGATTGCTTTTCTTGGGGTACAAGCAGATAAACTGCACCTGCAATGGTAAGCACACCAAGAACAAGCTTTACCTTTTTAAAGCCAGGGAGATTATCTCCTGCTTTTTCAAAGAACAACAGATACAAACCTGCTACTAAGGCAAACACCGGCAATACATATTCAGAAATGCCCTTTGGTATTAGCGGTAAAAGGAAGTACAATGCCATAGCCAAAAGAATAATACCAAAAATATGTTTTACTGCATCCATCCACGCACCGGAGCGAGGGAGTGATTTTATGCGACCTGAAAAAATCGCTAATACAAAGTAGGGAGTTCCCAATCCTATTGCTAAAAAGAAAAATAGCAAGAATCCACTTATTACATCTCCTTGCGCAGCAACAAATGTTACCAATCCAAGCACAAAAGGACCTATACATGGAGCCGCTACTATTCCCATAGTTAGACCCATAAAAAAAGCACCAAAATACCCTGATTTTGCGTCGCTAACTTTGTTTACTAATCCTAATGGAAGTTGAAACTCATATACACCTAACATACTGAGGGCAAGTGCTACAAAAATAACTGCAATGATAACTATAACTACAGGACTCTGTAATAATGCACCAAACACCGCACCACTAAGTGCCGTAATTACCCCAACAATCGAGTAGGTAAGAGCAATACCAAGCACGTAGAGTAAACCCATCATGGCGAGTCGCGAGGTTTTGCCTTCGGCTTGACCGCCAAAGTAACTGATGGTTATTGGTATCAAAGGGTAAACACAGGGAGTGAGATTTAACAACAACCCTGCCCAAAAAACTATAAACAATCCCCATAGCAATCCAGCGTCAGCGAGTGTTTTTTCGACACTGTTTTCTTCTGCGGTTGGCAAAGCTACTGAGGAATATTTAATATCCACATTAAGAAATATGTCCTCGTTTATCGGTTGCACTTGTTCAGAACGAGCTCCAACAATAATTGTTATTGTGTCCCGAATTTCCTCAGGTGCTAAACAAACCTTATCATCACACGCTTGGAACTCCAAGAGAACCGGAATTTTATACTCACCGGGTTGCACCGAATCATCAACTTTAACTAATGCAGCTATAACAATAGTATCAGAAAACACTGCAACCGGCTGATCGCTGAACGCAAAATTATAATCATGTGCTTTCGGGTAAAAATATGATACAGTCGTAATACCGGGTACGGAATCCAAAGTTAACAGAGTAGGAATCAAAAATTCATCATACGGTTTATTGGAGTGGATATGATAATCGCCTGTTATAACCACACGCATACCTAATTTAATCTCGCCACCAGGTTGAACTTTTGAAAGTGACCAATAGGGTTGAGCCGTTACGATACTCTGCTCAGGGAACTGAGCAAAAGAACTAAAACTTGTTAGAACAACCGCAAATAAGACCAGCAGTGTTGAAATATATTTCATTATGATCTCCATTTTTGTACAATGGGAAAGCGTCTGCCATATCCAAATGCCTTGGGGGATACTCTAAGAGCAGGAGCGGCTTGCTTCCTCTTGAATTCATTAAAATCAACCATACGTAACGTCTTACGTACTAAATCTCTATCGCCTATAACTAAGCTAATTTCTTCAAGCTCTTTATTTTCCTCTAAATACATACGCAGTATTGTGTCTAAAACATCATAAGGAGGCAATGAGTCTTGGTCTTTTTGATCAGGCCTCAATTCTGCCGAAGGAGCTTTATCAATTATTGCTTGAGGAATAATTTCACTTTCTTTGTTGATATAATTACAAAGTCTATAAACATCTGTTTTATACACATCTGCAATTACTGCAAGGGCACCGCACATATCACCGTATAAAGTTGCATAGCCGGTAGCCATTTCGGATTTATTGCCGGTAGTGAGTAACAAATACCCGTGCTTGTTTGAAAGAGCCATCAAATACAATCCGCGTGTACGTGATTGCAAATTCTCTTCGGTTAAATCAGCCGATTTACCTTTGAATGCAGGAGTAAGTATCTCAGTTATTGCATCTACCACGGGTTGTATAGAAATCAAATCAGATTCAATCCCGAGGTTTTTTATAAGTTTCTCTGAATCACTTACGCTATGATCGCTTGAGTATTTAGAGGGCATCATCACTACCGAAACATTCTCAGCACCTAAAGCTCTGACTGCGATATATGTTACCAACGCTGAATCTATTCCGCCACTCAATCCTACTAACGCTTTTGATAGACGATTTTTTGCGAAATAATCCTTGACACCAAGAATAAGAGCATCCAATACTTCTACTTCAAAAGAATACTCAACTTGGGTAATTGGTTCTTGATGTGATGTTGTATCCCAAACAAAAAAATCTTCTTCATACCGTTTGCCAATGGCATTGAGGTTTCCGTTTGCATCAAAGCACATACTCGTGCCATCAAATATAAGATCAGTTTGAGCCCCTACACAACAAACATAAGCCAATGGTAATTGGTCTTTTTTTGTAAGAGTTGAAAGCATCTCTTTACGATTAGTCCTTTTACCGTATGAATACGGCGATGCGGAAATATTAAGCAAAAGCGTTGCACCCTGCTTTATAAGTACTTCAACCGGATCATTGGGGTACAACCGCTTTTTCCAATAGTCTTTATCATTCCAAATATCTTCACAAATCGAAATTCCCAACTTTTCCCCTTTCCATTCGTAAATCGAAACACTCTTGGCTGATTCGAAATAACGTATCTCATCAAATACATCATAATTAGGAATAAGAGTTTTTCGCTGTATAAACTGAATAGAACCACAATGACAGAAGAATCCTACATTAAAAAGGTTAGTGCCTACGCTATCCTCTTCTTCGTATAGTGAACCAAACAATAAAGCGGTTGATTCGGTTGTTTGCAAACTTATTTCACGAGCTGCGGCAAATACTGCCTCACGGAATTCACGTTTTTCAACCAAATCTTGTGGAGGGTAGCCGGGTAATGCCAACTCAGGACATATCACAATATCAGCACCGGCTTCTAATCCTTTTTTATATCCACTCAGAATTTTCTCTTTGTTTCCTTGTATATCCCCAATTATAGAGTTCATTTGCACTAAAGCTATTTTCATAGAACGGCCTTTTATTTCACTATTAGACACTTACCTGTTATAAATCCTGTGGGGGTTGTAACCGCGTAGATAACAACTGCTGAACTCAATACTTTTTGATTCAAAGAGAGCACAACAGTTTCACCTAAAGAAATTTCATAATTCTGTTGAAAAAGCAATTCACCGGTGATGGAAAATAACTGTAAAGTTGCACTTTGATCTTTGAATGACTGCATCTTCAATACTGTTTCTTCTTTACCATAATAAGATGCAACAGCAAGATTTTTGTTTCTCGAATTTGCATCGGCAACTTCAGATTGTTCGTTGGAAAGAACAAATCTATTTTCAATTATTTGCCATAAATGGTTGTAACCTTTATCGTAATTTAAAGCCCACATACCTACCCCGCGCAACTTCTTTTCTTTTGCGAGATTAAACTTCATTCCCAAACTGAGCGAATCATCGAACCATGCTTGATAGTATTTACCCGAGGATGTGTAGGTAAAATACGGAACAGAATATTTACTACTCCAGAGCTTGCCGTATTGCTGCGATTGCGGGTACGCATCCCGATAAAATAACGAACTCGAATATTTAACTACAGAATCGTTGGGAGTAAGGGATTTTGTTTGCCACTTATTCCCATAAAAAGGTAACCCAAGAATAAGTTTCTCCGGCATTGAGCTCACTAACGGCCCATAGTTATTATTAGATGATAAAGCATAGGATATATTGTATGTATCGCCTATTAGTGGGGCTGAGGGCCCTGCAACATCGCTCCAACTACCGTAAAAATCATAGCCCATAATAAATAAGTAATCGCAGGAGTTGGCTAATCCTGTTAAATTCCAACCACTCCAATTAATAACTGGAGCGGCAAAGGATACTTCGGAGCCGGGGACTTCGGTATGAACAAATGTAGTGAGTTCAGTCATAAAAGTATTGATAGGAGTGCCTCGGTCGGCTGTAGCAAGACCTTCAAAATCTATGTTTACACCATCCAAATCATATTGTTTTATAAGATTTACAATAGAGTTTTTAATAGTAGTTTTTGATTGAGAGTTCGAAATAATATAATTTATTTGTGAGGCATCAAAATTTGTTACACACATAATTAACTTAACACCATTCAACCGGGCTTGTGAAATAACTGAGTTCCATGATGTTGGGAAAGATGGGGGCAACGAAATTTTTCCCAAGGAATCTGCTTCAAAATCAAAGAGTGCAATATGGGTGAGTAAATCGTACCGAAGCGTAGGATTATCAATTTCCCAATAAGGCAAGTACCCAAACACAACACCGTTGAGTTCTTTTGGGTTTTTGAGCGATGGGCTTTGAAAATCTCGAAAAGTCTCAACATTTTTAGATACAGTCTGTGAAGAACCGTACAGTTGTTTATGAAGTGAGTGAGTGGATTGTGTAAAAACGGTATTGGTGAAAATGAGCAACATTACCAATACAGCATAAATTGTTTGCATTATTTTTTAACTCCGAACAAACGTTCAAATTCTTCAACATCGTTTTGCATCGAAGATATTCTTTTTTCCTCTTCATCTTCCTGTTTACCATGGGTAAGTTGTTTCGCAAAATCTTCTGCAAGTAACACCGTACAAGAAGATTTCCTTGCATAACCGGCAACAGAGTTATCGGATGAAACAACAGTAATAAGTTTAGGATTTTTTGAATAATCAATCGACTGCTTTATTAAATCATCAGCGGATTTATTTTCTGAATACTTAATTTGTATATGAGATACAGGAACACCATCACCCGGGTGACCGTCAAAAAAAATTGTAACCGCTGCATGTTTTTTTGCCCGAAAATAAGAGTCAACCTTACTTGTAAGTAGTTCGCGCGTACGTTGTTTATTGCTCGACTGTAAGCGTTGTAGCTCAGTCATTTTTCCGATAACGTTATTTCCATCAATAAAGTATAAGTGGCGCGACATAATTCTTATAATTGGTTAGTACAATCTACTAATAATGGTGCCCATATTAAATAACTTGTTTGCTGCCCTAATCTCACACCAATACTCAAAAAAAAATATTAAATTGCTACAAAGAAACTATATTAATAGAGAGCACAATGAATTCTGTATTCAATACAATAAAACAAACTCGAGCCAATTTTATCAACCTTATTGATGATTTCTCCCTGGATAACGTTACAAAAATTCCCCACGGATTTAAAAACTCAATACTTTGGAATTTTGGGCATTGCATTGCAACTCAACAAGTGCTTTGCTACGAAATTTCGGCAATCCCATTTTCCATTCCCGAAGAAATAGTAAAAAACTATCGCAAAGGGACCTCCCCCCTATTAAATGTTGCAGCCGCCGATATTGATCAGTTAAAAATATTAGCGCAAACATCGTTAGAATCATTAAAAAATGATTATACTCTTAACAACTTTTTTGCTAATTTTAAGGGATATCAAACAAGTTATGGTGTTTATCTTGCATCTATTGAAGAAGTAATAACCTTTATGAGCGTACATGAAGGACTTCACCTCGGGTATGCAATGGCTCAAAAACGCACAATACTCTCTGAATAGTTCACACGCGTAAGTCTCTGAAGGTGTTTTTAGTGTTGCGTGTTTGAAACCCGAATTTATTGATTAGGTTTAGGAAGGTAGTTTTTTATGTCTGCTTCATACAAGCTATTGGCATTACTAATGCTTCTCTCAATTTTATTTAGTGCGTGTAGCCCTTCAATTGACTATTGTAATTCCGAAACTAAGGTTTACAACAACATATACCAATATTCAACCTACCCCGACCTTGATAAGGGTAATTATTCGGGTTTTGTAAGTGTAGATTCATTAAAGGCATCTGGAGATTTTGGTATTGGCACCCTCGATCATATTAATGGTGAGTTGATTGTTCTCGAAGGTGATGTTTTTCAAGTATTGGTAACCGGAGAAGTTGTTACCCCCCCCGATTCTGCACTTTCACCTTTTGCAACTGTTTGTTTTTTTGAAGGAGATAACCAGTTTGTATCAAAAATGCAAATTAGGAGTTATGATTCATTAAAAATAATGCTGGATAACTACACAAATGGTAAAACACAACCTGTGGCTTTTAGAATAGATGGTTTTTATAATTCGATAACCTTACGTAGTGTCCCCGCTCAAAGCAAACCCTATCCCGTTCTTTCAAATGTTATTACCCAACAAAAAGTGTTTAATCATAGTAATATCTCAGGTACAATGGTTGGTTATTGGTTCCCTTCAAATTATAGCAACATTCAAGCCGTTGGGTATCATTTTCATTTCATTTCGGATGATGAAACCATTGGTGGTCATGTACTAAATTGCTCAGTCGAAACCTTTTCGGGTGAAGCAGATTACATGGATTCTGTAACCGTTATTGGTTCAACAATCCGATAATTTTTCTGTGAAACTCTGCACGAAAATTAATTAATTTAGTGTTCTCTCTCGAAGGATGAACACGGTTAGATAATAGTACAACTATCGTTCTACTCTCGGGGTCAATCCAAACGGAAGTACCGGTAAATCCTGTATGACCAAACGCATTGTAAGAAAAGGCTTCACCCGAGGAATTTAAGTTAGTTTGTACTTCCCAACCTAAAGCTCTTGTTCCGTCGGCCGGAGTACGTTGAGTAAAAAGCGAAACCGTCTCTTTTTTAAGTATAGTTTTACCGGCTAACTCCCCACCGTTCAGCAACATAAGTGCAATATTCGATACATCTTCAATCGTGGAAAACAAACCGGCGTGCCCGGCAATACCACCAAACATTGCTGACATCTCATCGTGTACTTCGCCTTGAATGAGTCTGTTTCTCCAATAATCATCCATCTCTGTTGGGGCACATCTTGATTTGAGTTGCTCACCCGGTGCAAACAAGGTATTTTCCAATCCCATCGGGGAGTACAATTCATCCTTACAAAACTCATCAAAAGATTTTTTACTTACTCGCTCAACCAGTTTCGCTAAAGTTACAAATCCGAGATCTGAATACACTACCTTATCACCTGGTTTAGATTGCAATTCTTCTTTACAAATCTCAGCAAATAACTTTTCTTTTGTTAGGTTTGTTCTGAAGTAACTTCGGAATGCAACAAGTCCGCTATTGTGCATTAAAAGATTTTTAACTGTTATTACGCTTTTGCCGTTTGAGGCAAATTCGGGAATATACTTACTTACTGCATCATCAAGGGAAAAGTACCCCATATCGATACAGCGCATTACTGCATTTGTTGTTGCAAGCACTTTTGTAAGTGATGCTAAATCATAAAGTGTTGAAGCTGAAACTTGTGTGCTGTTTTTATCGTAGGTATAATTACCAACTGTAATAAACTCTTTAACAAGATGACTACCATTCTCCCTATAAACAAAAGCGGCAGCACCCGGGAATACCGAGTCGTTAACTGCTTCTAACAAAAATTGGGTTAATTCATCTTTAATATTTTTCGAATATTTGGAGGATATTTGCAGCCCATCGCCAATTTTATAATTTGTACCGGGCAACGAGATTGGCAATCTGCCTGATATAGGATTAATGCCATAAATCGCTTCAGCAAGAGCATTTTCGGATTCCGGTGCGCTGCCGTAATTAACTATGTAGGTTGCTATCTGAGCGTATTGTGAGAGAACATAAGGATTACCATGTGCAAGTACTATTACCTTTTTACCCGAGTTTAGTACACTTTCAAATAACTCTCGAGCGGATTCTGGCAAACCTATACTCCCTGAATAATCTCTTACCCGCAAATAAACGCTCAATAAAATCACATCCGCTTGCCACATTTTTTCTTTGGCTTTATTCACCCTTGATTCATCGGCCGATTTTGTGATGATTACGGATTCAACATCTGCCAATGCTTTAATTCTTTGCGAAAAAACATCTGCTACTTTTTCTTTATCAGAATCTAATAGTGCAATGTGTAATTGCTTTTTACCACTTGTTTCATTACTCAATGGCAGCATAGCATCATCATCTTTCACTAACGTGATTGATTGCTGCGCGAGTTGCTCAGCAACTTTTTTGTGTTCGCTCATGGAAAGAACCGATGAATACAATTTTTCGTCAACAAACCGATTGTTATGTAAGCCCAACCAACGCTTTGCAATGAGAATTTTTCTTACTGAGTGATTTATTCGTTTCTCTGTTAATCTTCCTTTTGATACTGCATCAATGAGGCCTTCAATAACTTCAATATCATCTTCAGGGGAAAGAATAATATCATTACCCGCCGCAATAGCCAAAGTAGCCGCCTCACCTTGAGAATAATTGTCGGTGATTGCTTTCATCGTAAATGCATCGGTAACAACTAAGCCCTTAAAACCAAGATTTTCAATAAGTAAATCATTAATAATCTTTTTGGAGAGCGTTGCAGGTGTTCCACTTGGATCTATACCGGGAACAGAGAGATGCCCAACCATCACAGAGAGTACACCGTGCCCGATATTTTCTCTGAACGGTGCGAGTTCAATTTTTGAAAGTTGTTCAAGAGAGCCTGTAACAACAGTCCGTTCCATATGCGAATCGGTACTGGTATTACCGTGCCCGGGAAAATGCTTTGCTGTTGCAATCAGATTTTTTTCTTGCATCCCCTCTATCATTTTGTTTCCAAGCTCTGCCACTAAACTTGTTTGCTCACCAAACGACCGAACATTTATTATAGGGTTTTTGTGCTCATTGTTTACATCAGAAACCGGAGCGAAATTATAATGCACGCCCAGAGCTCGTGACTCAATAGCTACAATTTCACCCATACGTTTTATCAGATCAGGATTATTGGCAGCTCCCAATGCCATATTAGTCGGAAAATGTGTACCTCCTTCAACTCGCATCGCAACACCGTATTCAAAGTCGGCAGAAATCATTAATGGCACCTTACTCTGATTCTGCAATGCGTTACTCATAGCCGCTACTTTATCGTAATCGCAATCATAGTAAATAAAGCCACCCACCGAATACTTATTGATAAGGGTTTTGATTTTTTCCCACCTGTTACCAGTCATATTTTCAGCCGTTGCATTCAAGGCCGGAAATACAAGTTGTCCAATTTTTTCTTCTAAACTCATAGAAGTAAGAACACTATCAGCCCATTGGTCTGTTTCCACCAAAAACATTCTTGGATCGTTATACATCTCTACACTATCCTGCTTTTGAAAAATATCGGTGAGAGCGAAGTAATCAGAAAATAAATCTTCAGAATTAGTTTGCATTCCAAAACCGTACAATTCGAAATTATTTAGCGACGAAGCACTTTTTGAATCGTAACCCGAAAGGAAAAAACAAAAACCGCACAAGAGTGCGGCTTTTGTTAATGTTAAAAAAAGTATGTTCGGAGAATGTTGCATCAATTATGCTTCTTTAATTTTTTTGCCGTAATCACCTTTAATAGGCACTAAAGCAATAAGTATATACGCAGGTATGGTGCACAAAACAACCCAGAGGAAGAAATGTTGATAACCAATAATTTCCTGCAACCAGCCGCTCATCATTCCGGGTAACATCATACCCAACGCCATAAATCCTGTGCAGATAGCATAATGCGCTGTTTTAAATTCACCTTCAGACATATACAGCATATAAAGCATATATGCAGTAAAGCCAAATCCGTAACCAAATTGCTCAACACCTATAGCTGCTATGGTAATCCACATATTAGTAGGAAGAGCATATGCTAAATAAACAAAGGCAACGTTAGGTAGGTGGATTGAAAATGCCATTATCCACATTATTTTTTTCAGCCCATATTTAGAAGCTACCATACCACCGGCAATACCGCCAAGACTCAGCATAATAATACCTATGGTACCATACGCCAAACCAACTTGCTCTGTGGTTAACCCTAATCCGCCTAACTCTCTCGGATCAAGCAGAAACGGCGTAACAAGTTTCACCAATTGCGCTTCTCCAAAACGGTATAATAAAAGAAACGCAAGTGAAATAAGGATATTCTCCTTTTTGAAAAAAAGAGCAAACACTTTAAAGAAATCTTTGAATATCTGTGAGGCACTTCCACCGGACTGTGCTTTATCTTCAGCGGGTTTGGGCAGTCTGTACTTATGATATAACGAAAAGAAAATAAACAACCCTGCAAGAATAAAAAACGTTATCATCCATGCCAACGGAATGTTTCCTGCCAGGGTTCTGATGTTGGCTGTGGAACTTCCCGTTAATCCTGCCTCGTGCTGTACTACTGCAACTGCGGGCTTATTCCAATTCTCTTTGGTAAACTCGAAACGAGTTCCTTCGGCAATAGTGAGGGTCTTATCGCCGGATTCTCTTGAAAGAGCAACAACAACTTTTTCTTCAGGTGCGGCAGATAAGCGGAAATAAATTGTGGAAACATTACCAACAATACCTGTTTCCTTTGGCTTCTCAACTCCAAAATGTTCTTTCAAAAAGGCTCCTAAGGGAGTACTAATTGATTGTGAAAACCATCCCTCGGATTTTGTTACGGCAACAACTTTTTCATCCTTATAAAAACCCTGTGCAACATTCCATGTTTTTGCCAAAGCAATAATGCTATCAGCTTTAGCTTTCGCAATTTTTGTAACCGCAAATTCGGTAGTAGGCGAGGAAGAAATCACTTTAAGTTCACCTGTTGCCTCAGCAAAACGTACTGAATCAGGATTAACAAAAAGTGTAGTCGGTCTGGTTTGTTGAATTGCTTTAACTTGAATATCAACGGGTGGTAACCCTGTATGACTTTCAAAATAACCTGCAAATATCACCAGTACTCCCTGACCGGTAATCATAGCAACTCTATAAAAGGTACTTCTAATTCCAACAAAATACGCTTGGTCGCCCGAGTTCAATCCCAACATATACATGCCATCGGCAGCAATATCATGAGTCGCCGAACTAAATGCCAGTAACCAAAAGAAAATTAAAGTCCATTTAAAATAGTCATCAACCGGTATGGTAAGCCCAACACCTGCCAATCCCGCGCCAATGAGCACTTGCATCGAGATAATCCAAAAACGTTTGGTTTTAACCAAATCTACCAAGGGGCTCCATAATGGCTTTATTACCCAAGGTAGGTAGAGCCAACTGGTGTATAACGCTATATCAGCGTTTGATACCCCAAGACGTTTGTACATTATCACCGAAACTGTCATTACAACAACGTAGGGAATACCCTGTGCGTAA
>CALKUG010000541.1 GCA_937996765.1 uncultured Ignavibacteria bacterium | reverse complement strand
CCGATGGCAATGATGTACCATATAATTTCTACGATGTGTTTGTGAAAATAAATCATGCAAATTCTGAGTATCTACGTTTTGGCAAAGTTACCATTATTGGCTATTTCAGTAACGATGGTGTTGATGCGGTTGGAGCTCTGCGCGAAAGCTATTCGTTTGGCAATGCGCTACTTGGATTAAACTGGCATCAGATATGGGGCGATAATCTTTTCTCTGATGTAACTATTTCGTCATCTCGTTTTTCGGGGGAAGTTAAATCCTCCACGGGCGAATCACTGCCTAAGAAAAACAAAGTTAACGATATTTCGGGGTCGTGGAATTTTTCGTACTATCTTGCTTCAGGAAATCAGTTCAATTTTGGATTGCAAACAAAATCAATTTATAGTAATCTTCAACTAACGAATCGTTATAATAGATTTACCGTATTGGATATATCGGGTACCGATTGGTCGCTCTATGGTGAGTATCTCTACGACTTTGATTCCAACGCAAAGCTAACAGTTGGGGCTCGTTTGCCTATTCTCAGTATTACAGATGGCAGAACTTTCCCGCTTGAGCCCCGAGTGGCATTAAATATTGCAGTTTCCGAGAGGTTAACACTGAAATTTTCGGCAGGTGAGTATTCGCAAGATATGGGAACGCTCACTGACGAGAGTCAACTGATTTCTGTTTTTGATCCTTGGACAATTCTACCGCGCTATCTTTCGAAAAGTTATGCAACTGCATTTTCGGCAGGAGTATTTGCATTAGTGGGCACAACGGTTTTTGAATTAGAGGGTTATTATAAACAGCTGAGCAATGTAATTGAAGTAAATCCTGATAAGTTTTTGCCTCAGGATAATGACTTTGTGTCAGCTTCTGCTTACTCCTACGGAGCAGAACTTTATATAGAAGTTCCTTGGGAAACAACCATTTCTACTATTTCATATTCAATAAGTCAAACTACAAAATCGGTTGGAGTTGAATCCTTTACTCCTCGTTACGATGCTACGCACAGACTAACCATTGGTTCCAAAATTCCGATATATTATGGGATGACACTCTCTGCACAATGGATGTTTAATTCGGGTATGCCTTTTACTCCTGTTGCCGGTTACTACGAACAACTGGGTATTGATTTTCCTGATATAGATAAAGTGCAAGAAAAGTTTACTCTAATGCAGTTTGCGGGAATGCGAAATTCGCGACGCCTTCCAACCTATCACCGTTTTGATGTTTCCATTATAAAAAGTTTTTCAATTGATTTCTTATCGGGAGTGCTTGGAATAAGTGCAATTAACACGTACAATAGAAATAACATCTTTTACATTGAATCAGGTACAGGGAGAAAAGTGTATATGCTACCCTTGATGTTAACAGCGTTTGCTAAGGTGACGTTATGATAAAAAAGTTAGTAGTAGTTTTTTTGCTTTTGATAGCTTTTATAGGGTGTAACGAAGATGTTAATTTGCAAGCCGAGTATAAAGAGTCGGTAGTTTTAT
>CALKUG010000540.1 GCA_937996765.1 uncultured Ignavibacteria bacterium | reverse complement strand
ATACTCTCATCCTTTATTCATTCGCTTCCTTTCACAATTACGCAAAGTCAAAAAAAAGTAATTGATGATATTTTAAAGGATATTGGCACTGCTACACCTATGAATCGCCTTCTTCAAGGCGATGTTGGTAGCGGTAAAACTATTGTTGCAGTTGTGGCACTTCTTGCGGCAGTTTCTTCCGGTTATCAAGGCGTTCTTGTTGCACCCACTGAGGTTCTTGCATCGCAGCATTATCATAGAATAAATCAACTGTTTGAAACTTTTGCAGTTATTACAGGGAAAAAAACACCGACAGTATCACTCTTAACCGGAAGTATTTCAAAAAAGGAAAAAACGGTACGTAAATCAGCTATTGAACAAACCGAAACTGATATTGTAATCGGAACCCATGCTCTGTTCGAAGAAAATGTGGTTTTTACCAAGCTTGGGTTGGTGGTAGTTGATGAGCAGCATCGTTTTGGCGTAATGCAACGACTACGAGTAATAACAAAGGGAAAACACCCCCATGTGTTAATAATGTCGGCAACACCCATTCCCCGGACACTCTCGATGATGCTTTACGGAGATTTAGATATTTCCATCATTAACGAATTGCCCAAAGGGCGTAAACCCGTTTCAACCTCGCTTTTTGCACAAGAGAAGCAACATACACTGCTTAAACGCGTTGCCGAGAAAAGCAAAGAGGGTATTCAATCCTTTATAGTTTATCCGCTTGTGGAAGAATCGGATAAAATCCAACTCAAAGCAGCTGTAACCGAGTACGAACGGCTCATACAAAGTGAGTTAAAAGACATTCCCACCGGTTTGCTCCACGGTGCAATGAAATGGAAAGAAAAAGAAGAAATAATGCGGAAGTTTGCTGCAAAAGAACTTATGGTTCTTGTTTCCACGACAGTAATTGAGGTTGGAGTTGATATTCCTGATGCCGGAATTATCATTATAATGGAAGCACAGCGGTTTGGACTCGCTCAATTACATCAATTGCGAGGCAGGGTTGGCCGTTCCCCGCTTCAAGCTTTTTGTGTGTTGGTTACATCCGATAAAATTATATCGCAATCGAAAGGTATAACTACAGATGTTCGCCTGATTCCTCAAGCAAGGAGAGAACGCTACAAATCGGCAATTCGACTCGCAACAATGGTGAACTCATCGGATGGATTTTTTATTGCCGAACAGGATTTTGTGCTTAGGGGTCCCGGCGATATTTTTAGCACAAAACAGAGCGGAATGCCGGAGTTTAGACACATAGATTTTATAAAAGATACTCAGCTTATTTACGAGGCAAAAACGAGCGCATTTTCGTTAGTGGAATCAGACCCTCAATTAATGAGTCAACCTTTACTAAAGCACCACATTACCCTTCGATTCAAAAACGAGTTAACTCTTTCAGGAATTGCATAGCATTTCTTTGCAAACCGTTGATAGTCAATGGTTTGGTAATATTTCCCCAAATTTACCCATCCAATTTTTCATCTCAAAAAACCTCTAAAAAACATTATTAATTTTTTTTTGATTTTTTTTACATAATTGTATCTTAAACAGTTGTTTTTAATGAAATTCTTGTTTTTTTTGCAACTGATATTTATCAACTAATAACCATTTTTTTTGGCCAAAAAATTTATGCGCGTAGCTCTCGTTTTTAATGTAAAACCCGAAGGAATTTCCGAGGAGGTTGACGAAGAAACCACTGATAGTCAAGGGTTTGCAGAGCTATCCCGCGAAGATGATTATTACGCTGAGTGGGATACCCCCGAAACTATCAACGCCGTAAAAAATGCTCTCGAAGAATATCATACCGTTACCCTTATAGAAGCCGACCAAAACGTATTCGAAAAGCTCAAAGAAAATAAGCCCGAAATAGTGTTTAACGTAGCCGAGGGTATGTTCGGTATTTCTCGCGAGGCACAAGTCCCTGCCATGTGCGATTTTCTTCGCATTCCCTACAGTGGCTCCTCCCCACTCACCCTTGCAACGTGTTTAGATAAGGGACGTACTAAAGAAATTCTCAGTTATCACAAGATTCCTGTATCACATTTTAAAGTAGTAAATACTTTTGAAGAGCTCGATGATGCGGGACTTATCTATCCTCTGATGGTAAAACCCAATGGTGAGGGTTCAAGCAAAGGTATTTTTCACTCAAGTTTTGTAAATAACCGAAAACAACTTGAAGCAGAGGTTGAGCGTGTCCTTAACGGTTACGATGGTAGTTGTCTGATTGAAGAATATCTGCCCGGCCGTGAGTTCACGGTTGCTCTGTTAGGCAATACGCCTGATGTAGAGGTACTTCCGATTGTTGAGATACTGTTCGATGATTTCCCGAAGGATATGCTTCCGCTCTATTCCTACGAAGCAAAGTGGCTTATTGATACACGAGATACACCACTAAAAGCTTTTAACACTCCTGCAGATGTTTCGGAAGAATTAAAAAATGCAATCACAAAAACTGCATTGGATACCTATAGAGTATTAGACTGCAAAGATTGGTCGCGTATTGATCTACGATGCGATGCACAGGGCATTCCGCACGTTATCGAAATTAACCCCTTACCGGGTATTCTCCCTGACCCTCGTGATAACTCAAGTTTCCCCAAAGCTGCCTATGCAGCGGGTTACACTTACACCGAGATGATTAACAAGGTTCTGTTCACCGCAGCAAAACGTTACGGACTCTTATGACAGAACAAAAAATACTCATCTGTTATAATGCCCCCACATCGGTTTATTCGTCCTACACGGGTAAAGAAAACAATTCAAATACCGATGAGATTCATGATATGTCAGAAATCGGCTTTGCCGATGAAATCCATTTGGTAGAGGATATACTCAAGCAACATTATAGTTTTGTTGAGACTCTACCTGTTACTTTGGATATCGAATCAGCAATCAAAAAAATGCGCGAGTTTGCCCCCGATGCAATCTTAAATTTTGTTGAAGCCGTTGAAGGTCGCTCCACTTTTGAATCGGCTTTTGCAGGGTTATACGAGCTCTTAGATACCGAATACACAGGCAACACTACTCCTACATTAGCAAACTGTCTCGATAAAGCTATTGCAAAACGCATACTTTCGCAAACGGGTGTACCCACGGCTCCTTTTGAAATTATTGAGGATTTAGTGCAAGTAGCGCAACTTGAGTTGAAATTCCCCATCATATTAAAGCTGTTAAAAGAAGATGCAAGCATCGGAATTTCTGAACGTTCGGTTGTGCACAGTGCGGAACAACTCATGGAGCAAACAGCGTTTTTACTTTCCACTTATTCACAGGCAGTGATAGCTGAAGAGTTTATAGCGGGACGCGAGTTTAACGTTGCTCTGCTTAATGGCAAGGTTTTGCCAATCAGTGAAATTGATTTTACAGGACTCGATCCCAAGCTTCCGAATATTGTTACCTACGAAGGTAAATGGGTTGAAGAGAGCGACTATTATAAACATACCACTCCAAAAGTACCGGCAGATATTGATTCTTCACTCCGCTCCTTGTTAGAGGATACCGCCCTGCAAGCATACCGTGCAATGGATTGCAGAGATTACGCCCGTGTTGATATTCGCCTTTCTCAATCAGGCATTCCTTACGTTATTGAGGTAAATCCCAACCCCGATATATCAAGTACTTCGGGTTTTGTGCGTGCTTGCAAAGCTGCAGGTGTGTCGTTTGATGAAATGATTCTGTTTATCGTTGATTTAGCAGTAAAGCGTTCCGTTCACCAACTTTCGAATGCCGGGTAAGTAAATGAGTGTAATGGTTGAACGAGCAGTACATATTTCGAAAGCAATGCAGGAGCACAACACTCCCCTGCACGAAATAATTGAGAACGTTTCAAATTTTAACGAAGCCGATAAAAACGTAGCGCTCGAGCT
>CALKUG010000539.1 GCA_937996765.1 uncultured Ignavibacteria bacterium | reverse complement strand
TGGTAAGCTGAATTCAATCATAGTTGAAGGATTGAAAGGATTAGGATAGTTTTGAGCTAAGCTAAATTGTGTAGGTACTTCTCTATCACCTTCGTTAGAAAGCGCACCTGAGAACTGATAAACTCCACCGTTTTCACTGGTTGCAAGGAGCGCACCGTTTGCAGGATTTACGAACAATGAGCTGATTCCGATACCGTTCATTCCGATTGGCTTCCATGTTCCGCCACCGTTTGAAGAGGTATAGATACCTGCTGCCCATGCACCGATATATACTGTGTTAGCGTTATCAACTGCTATAGTGTAGATAAATTTAGCTGTTACACCGTTGTTAGAGATAGACCAGCTAGCGCCTGCATCTGTTGAACGATAGATACCATTACCATAAGTTCCTGCGATGATGGTTTGATCGTTGGTGATACCAAGTGACCATACAAAATCGTATCCTACAGGTAATTGATTCCATTGTGCACCTGCGTTGGTGGTTTTGTAAACACCGCCGCCAAATGTACCTGCATAAACTGAACCTGCTGCATCAATTGCTAAAGCGTGAACTGCTGTAAAGGTTAAACCGGTGTTGATTGCAGTCCATGTTGCACCTGCATCAGCTGAACGATAGATACCGTGTCCCCATGTACCTGCATAGAGGTTACCTGAAGCATCTTTTGCGATTGCGCGTACATCTTTACCACTGAGTGTAGAAGCAACCCATGTTGTGCCACCGTTGGTTGAAGAGAATACACCTTGTTCGGTACCGGCATAAATTTTTCCGGTTGTTGATACGGTTAACGACCAGATCCAACCAACGTTCATTGTTGGGTTGATTTCTGTAAAGGTTACACCGTTATCTGCTGTACGATAGATGTTTCCACCAAGTGTACCGACAAGTAAATCGCCGTTAACATCGTTGGTGATTGAAAGAATTACTTCGTTAAGAGCAAAGTTACCTGCTGCAATCCAGTTGGTTGTTGTTCCGGTTGTTCCACCGGTATTAACTACGATTGATGCACTTGCATAGTCGTTCTCTGTGGTAACACCGTTACCTGGAGTTGAGTTAGGATCTGGTTGATCGCAAGCTGTAATTTCTGCGATGTTAACAATGTTCGGATTCGGAGGAATATTTCCCTGGAACATAACATTGTTTACTTGACCTGCACCCGAATGTGAGTTACAGATAAGCTGACCGTTAATAACACCTGCTGGGAAGTTAACATGAGCGTGTGGTGCTAAAACACTACCGCGAACGTCAATTCCGGAGATTGTTACGTTAGTTGCTTCGTAGAAATTGTAAATAACGTTTTCGATTGAAGTTCCGCTAACTGTTAAGCCGCCGTTCCAATCAATGTTGTTGCCCTGAACGTTGATAATAACCACTGAACCGTTAGGAACTGTTATTGCAACGTTGTTAGCTAAACTTAAAGTGTCGCCATAGAGTTTGAATACGTTTGTGTAAGGATTTGTACCTACTAATTCGTATCCACCCCATTGGAATGTGGCTGATCCATTTACAGGATAGGTGCTTAATGAGGTTGAAATACCTGTTAAAGCTACTTTTGCTGCTGCAAAATCAATCACGTCAGCTTTGCGTAATGATCCTTCTTCGATGCTTACTGCATAAGAAGGTAAGTTGGTTGCGTTACCATAAACTGCGTTACCATTGTAAATTCTGCCTGAAGTGTAGTGGAGATTTCTGCCTACAACCAAAACGTCAACGGTTCCATTTGAATTGGTTAATTTATCACCAACGCTGAAGCTTCCTAATGTTGCATCGCGACCTACAGCCATTTTGCCTTCAACATCTGAAGAAGGTTTTACAACATCTTCAAATACAAACAAGTTGAAACTTGCTGCTGCACCTAAAGTGAATGCTGTGGTTGAAAGTGATTGCAAATCAACGGTTGCTGAAATGGTGAGTGATGCACTTGCACCTGAAGCAAGTGAACCTACAACCCAAAGACCTGTTGTATTCGAAAAGGTACCTTGTGTTGAAGTGTAAGAATTATAATTTAAACCGGCTGGTAAAACGTCTGTTACTTCGATGCCTGTTGCGCTGCCGGGACCATTGTTGGTAACGGTTAAAGTAAAGGTAATAACATCACCGTCATCAGGTGAAGAATCAGAAACCGATTTAGTTAATGAAAGATCGCTTAATGGGAACCATGTGATGGTTGCCTGTGCTTGTTTTTGAGCCATTGTAGGGGTTGCGAGAACCAATTTTTGGCTTTCATTAGGGGTTGAAACGTGAATAAAACGTGTACCCTGAGGTAAAACTGCTGAAGCTACAGCTGTAAGTGTTGCTGCATCGCTTGTTGTACGGGTTAACGTAAAAGAAGGAGTAACACCGCCAACTCCTGTTACTACAGAAGAGCTACTTAAGGTGCCACTGGTTGTTGCGAGATTTACAGTTACGTTTTGAACAGGATTTCCGTTCAAATCATACACATAAACAACAAAAGAACCATTTACGCCATAAGGTAAATTTGCAGTGTTAGGAGTAATCATCACTGTCTGAATCGGTACTATAGTTCCTGAATTTGCGTCTGCATCAGCTCTGATAGCCAAAGCACGATTTTTTACAGCTGCATCAGTGATAGAGCTTAAATTTACTCCATCGCTATAACTCCAAATAACCGCTTGAACTGCGGCTGCTTCCTCATTGTTGCCTATAGCATCAAGGCGACTTGAGTTAAAAGGATAATAATTATTCAGAACATAGGTAATTGTTGAAGGGGTAACAGCGTCATCAGTGTAAGGGTTACTGTTTCCCGACTTGAGAGTATTATTAATATCAATACAGTAAAATTTGGTTGCGGTTCCATCTAAAGTTCCATTGATGGTGCCTCCCCATACAGTACGATTGCCCGATGCATAAGGATTGGCTATCGTAATATTTTTTCCTGTTGCTACTCCACCTAAAATGGCGGTACTTGCACCGTCAGTATCGTAGAGTGTTATTTTATCGTTCCCAACCACGTCAATTGCCATAACACTGATAATGGCAAAAAACCAAATTGAGAGTACTTTTAGAGAGTTAGAAAGAGTCATTTTCATCTCCGATTTAAAATGTTACCCCTCTTTATTCAATAATTATGCCAATTTTTTATTGTGTTAAACGCATATTTTTACGCAGTTTGTGTGGTTTTACTGTATCATTATGAGATAAATAAAGAAAGAATGGGATTTTCTGAGACGTTTTTCATAAACAACCCCACTATAGAGTAAGAGTGATATTTTTGCTATTTTTGAATGATTATAAATGTATTTTTTGTTGTTTTACACGATTGGAACGATTATTCAAGGCACCATCTCGAAAATTGACGGAAGAACCTATTCGGTTATAATCGGTGGTAATGCTCGCGAGGTGATTTGTTCGCTACGAGGTCGGCTGAACCATGATTTTAGAATGAAACGCGATAAACGTTTTGCTCTCGATGTTGCAGTGGTGGGTGATGATGTTGAAGTTCTTATGCAACAGGACGGTTCAGGGGTAATTACTGAAGTACTCCCCCGAAAAAATTTTCTCTCGCGGAAAGCGGCCAAAATAAAGGGTGCCGGATACCGTGGTGAACGGCTTGAACAAATTATTTGCTCTAACCTCAGTAAATTTTACATTATTGTATCTGTTGATTTCCCGCTTTTTAACAATAAAACATTGGATCGTTTTTTGGTAACCGGAGAGGTAAATAAACTTGATACTTCCATAATCGTAAATAAGATGGACTTAAATTCCGGTGGAATTATGGAAGAGTTTATAGAGCTCTATCGTGAAATCGGATATGAAGTGTTCCCCGTGAGCACCAAATCAAAAAAAGGACTAAAGCAACTCTATTCCTCCCTTTTAGGTAACAGAAGTGCCTTTTGGGGTAATAGCGGTGTTGGTAAATCATCGTTATTAAATGCCCTGTTTTCTGATTTGAATTTAGTGGTTGGTGATATCAGTTTTTCAACAAACAAAGGCAAACACACCACAGTTAATGTGAGTATGTTTTCTTTTGAAGAGGAAAATAAGGTAACTCAAGTTATTGATACTCCCGGTATTAGAGAAATCGAACCTTATGGAGTCAAAAAGGAAGATTTAGGGCATTATTTCCCCGATTTTGTTTCATTTATCAATAAATGTAAGTATAATACGTGTACACATGAGCATGAGCCTGGTTGTGCCGTGGCTGAAGCTGTGGAAAATGGGTTTATTGACCCCATGAGATACGATAGCTATCTAAAATTGCTCGAAACTATCGAATCTGATATGTTTTTTTGAACATTGTTCCTAAATTGTTGGTTTATACTTAAACCCATTGAAAGGTTTTTTATTTAATGCACGATACATATACCGCATGTTTGGAAGATTTTATAAACTTCGTCCAAAAAGCCAAACAGCGTTATGGTATTTCCTTTTCGGATACTATACTCAGCTATTCTTTTATTAACGAGTTCCCCATCGCGGGCGATTCATTTGCACGATTATTAGACTCAGAGTCACTCGCTCTTTTGTTAAGTGGTCCAGAAAATACGGGTGAATTATTTGGTTCGGGGGCTGTATATGTTGTAGCCTCAAATAGTGTTGAACATTTTCACGACCTCCGCAACGGCATAAAAAATATGCCTAAGCTTTTTGAAGAGCATAATGGAACCGGTAACCCCCCTCTGTTTTTTGGTGCAATGAAATTCGCTTCGAACGAAAACGACCCGTTGTGGTCTGAATTCAAAGATTCCTACTGGTTTATACCTTCGCTTATAATGCGTACCATCAACAACCAAACCATTGTAACAATTAACACTTATGTTGGCGAAGAGTTTGATTTATCCCATATCACCAAACGATTCGAGAGCTATCTTGATAAACTTGAACGCATTACCGAAAACCATGATACTACAGAACTGCCTTATGTAATTGACTCAAAGGGTTGTGGCGAGGATGATAAAAACCGCTGGCGTTGGTTAGTGCAAGAAACCAAGGAATATATTAAAGAGAAAAAAGTTTCAAAACTTGTTGTTGCGCGCCGCGAAGAATATGTTCTTAGCTCTATCCCCACAATTTCGGACGTGGTTACCACTCTTGCTGAACAAAATCCTTTGGCGACAGTTTATGCGTTTAAAAAACGCGACTCTGT
Organism: uncultured Ignavibacteria bacterium; assembly: GCA_937996765.1. Classification (GTDB taxonomy): domain Bacteria; phylum Bacteroidota; class Ignavibacteria; order Ignavibacteriales; family Ignavibacteriaceae; genus CALKUG01. The sequence continues at coordinate 551 of CALKUG010000539.1, read as the reverse complement.
TTTTTTGGGCGCAACTCCCGAAACACTTCTTCAGGTAAAACAGAATGTTTTTTATACCGAAGCAATTGCAGGAACTCAACCACGGGGTGCCCAAAGTGAGGAAGACTCACGTAACGAAGCCACTCTGTTAGGCTCTGAAAAAGAGCAGCTGGAACACAAAATTGTATCCGACTATATACTTTCGCAATTGGAGCCACTTGTAGATAATCTTAAAAAAGGGTCATCCCCAGTGGTTAAAAAATTCTCAAGAATCCAACATCTCCAAACTACATTCAACGGCGACCTTAAATCAAATTCATCTTCGCTGCAAGTTCTTGAAGCATTATTCCCTACTCCGGCCGTTTGCGGTCTGCCCAAAGACAATGCCTACGATTTGATTAAAGAATTAGAATTTACCGGACGTGGGCTTTTTGCCGGAACCCTTGGTTGGTTTAATATTTATAACGATTGCAATATGATTGTTTCTCTTAGATGTGGGTTACTACAAGGCAACAAACTTTACTCCTTTGCAGGATGTGGCATTGTTGAAGGTTCTGACCCCGATCAAGAAT
>CALKUG010000538.1 GCA_937996765.1 uncultured Ignavibacteria bacterium | reverse complement strand
GGAGATCTTTTATACAATGATGTAACTATAATATCGAGTCGTGGTGATAAGAGAACATCTGGTTTTACTTTTAGCAACATTACAGCAAAAGAACTGGAGGAAAAGGTTGCAATTTCAGATTTACCCAATATTATGAAAACTTTACCCTCAACCACTTTTTATTCCGAAGGAGGTACAGGAGTTGGGTATTCTTACATTAGATTACGCGGATTCGACCAAAGAAGGGTTTCGGTATTTATAAACGGTGTGCCACAGAACGGGCCCGAAGACCACTCAGTATATTGGATAAATTTTTTCGATTTAGCATCATCCGTTCAAGATTTGCAAGTGCAACGCGGTGCCGGTGGCTCTCTTTCAGGCACGCCTTCAATAGGCGGCTCAATAAATCTTGTTACAAAACTTCCAGCTCTTCAACCATCCCTTTCTTTTGAAAGCGGATATGGTAGTTTTGTTACAAAAAAGTTTGGACTTGAATTTTCAAGTGGAGTTCTATCCGAGCATTTTACCATTAGCGGGCGTGTATCACGAATTCAAACAGCTGGTTATAGAAACTGGTCGCATTCTGAATACTATAGATTTTTTATTAACGCTATGTATTTTGATGCTAATCAAAGCTTCTCGCTTAGTGCATGGGGCGGACCTCAGTGTGATGGGTTAGCTTTTTATGGTATTCCGAAATCTTACAACAACGACGCCATACTCCGTAAATCGAATTATGGTGAACGATTGCGAGAGAGGGAATACTTCCACCAGCCGCAAATACATCTTAATCATACTTATAAAATCTCTGAGAGTCTTACACTCAGCAATACCATATTTGGAATAATTGGAACCGGATTTTTTGATTTTGATGGAAGCTGGGGAACAACCGATTACTTCCGAATTCCCAACACAATAACTATCCCAAATGATGTACTGATACGCTCCTATGTAGGGAATCAGCAGTATGGCTGGTTACCTCGCCTTTCGCTAAAACAATCATTTGGTGAGTTAACCCTTGGGGGAGAGCTCAGGCACCACCGTTCTATTCATTGGGCAAGGATTGAAAGTGGGACAGGTCTTGACCAATATAGCGGTGAGAGAAACAACTATCATTATTATGAATACAAGGGCGGTAAGAATATTTTTGCTCTCTATGCACAGCAGCGTTGGAATGTAAGCGAGAAGTTAACAGCTACAGCTACATTACAATCTGTTTATCAAACCTATTCGTTGTTTGATGAGAGTTTTGTTGGAACTGATTTTAACACACCTTACTTTTTTGTAAATCCTCAAATAGGGGTTAATTATCAATTTACTGAAAGTGTTACCGGATATCTTACTGCGGCACTTACTCGCCGTGAGCCACCTTTAGCTAATCTCTACGATGCAGAATCAGCCTCATGGGGTGTAACCCCAAGGTTTGAGCAAAATAGCAACGGAACATTCGATTTTACCAA
>CALKUG010000537.1 GCA_937996765.1 uncultured Ignavibacteria bacterium | reverse complement strand
GAAGTATCAACAAAGCGATGATACGTTTTAAGAAATTTTCCGGGTGAGAGTTCAATATCTTTAGGGTTGCTTTCTCTGCGCGCAATTTTGCCCTCGATGTCGGAACCGAGTCCGATAATACCAACGGGAGCAACATCGCCTTCGAGCAGAGCATTGGTTGCTTGTGTAGTAGAGTGGGCAATAAGCACTACCTCTTCGGGTTTTATTCCGCAGTTATCAATAAGGGTAAGCATTGAGCTTACAACACCTTTTGCAACACCCTCATCGGCTGTGTGGGTTGTTGGTACGCAGGATTTGCCGACGATCGAATAATCGGAAATATCCACTGCAACAGCGTGCGTGAATGTACCACCAACATCAATTCCAATTTTAATTTTTCTCATAACTATCAGTTTTGCTAATTACAATTTTGAACTTACTACCATTACATATAGTAAAAGGCGGCGGCAAGCATACCAAAGAGGGCAGCAGCCCATGTATAAGGAAGCGTGTTCCACAAAATTTTCTGTACATCCACACGCATTTCGTTTGCGAGCCAAACGTTTTGTGTATTGGTGGGATCTGAAATTCCTTGAATCTGACCAACTGCCATCAGTATTCCCATAATTGCTCCGGGAGGCATTCCGCTTGCAAGAAGTATTGCGGCAAATCCGTAACCCATTCCCCAAACGTTAAGGGGACCACGATAAAGAGCAAGTGGGGCAGCGATTGTAAAAATGAGTATGTAACTCATGGCATTGGTTGGTATAATTGCAACTAATGCAGGTTTAAGCAGATTAAGAACCGGCCAGCCGTTCGGATATTTTTGTGCGAGGGCTTCTGCACCTGGTCCCATTACAGCATTAAGAAGCATTCCGATTCCCATCATGAGGGCAACTGCGGGCATTACCACTCCGCCACCTTCAAGAATTGAGCGTACAAGAATGTTTAAACTATTGCCTTTGTATGTGCTCAAGAAACCGTAAATCAACCCTACAACAAAACCTGCTATAAAATTGAGGTTAAATACCATTATCAGTACAAGTGGCACGATTGGAATAAGGAAGGAGCCCCAGAACAAACCTTTTTCGTTGGAGCCGTTAAAAATTCTATAAATGGAGTATCCAAAAAGTCCGATAAGGAAAACGGTTATTGCAAGTTTTAGGTAATATCCAACTTCAAGACTCAAAAAGTGAATATGGTCTTTTTGCTGAATATCTAAACCGTTATAGAACCAAGCTACAACCGAAATCAGAGCAAAAATAACTAACGCAATAAATACAATTTTTTTAATGTTGATATCATGCCCATCGCGGTAGAGCTGAATGGTAATGTAGGCAATAGAGATTATAAACATAATTACAAACATTATAGAAGCAAACCCGCGCACTTCACCGGAATCTAATCCCAAAGTTGTAGTGTAAACAGCCCAGTTACCAACATTCAAAATTCCACCCAAGCTCAAGCCAATAAGGAATATTCCAACGGTGGTTACAGCACCAACTCCAACCGAAGTTAAAATGGGTAGTACAACCGTGGATACCATTATTATTGCACCGAGTCCGCCAAGGGTTGAGAACAGAAGTGTGATTAATAATAGCATTACTAAGCTGATGGTCCAAGGTTTATCGCCGGAGAGCTCTGCTCCCATTTTAATAAACCGCTCGGCTACACCTGTTTTTTGCATCATAATGCTGAGCATACTACCGAATATGGCAATGGTGTAAGCTTCCGAAAGCTTGGTAGAACCTGCTCCAATTACCATTTGTACAATATCAAAAGGAGCAACGCCTGCAATAAGCGGAATTAAAAAAGCAATGATAGGGAGAGCCAATAGGGCGGGAAGCTTTCGAAGAAACATAAGTACTGCGAAAGCAATAAAGACAAATGCCACTAAGATGAGTTGTAGTATTTCCATATCCTTAGGAAATTTAGTTAACCAAATCGTGTTACCGAACACTCTCGGAGATTTACGGGAAACTGAAAAATGAGTATCTCCAAACTTAGCAAAGATAATTGAATTTTTAAGGACTGCATTAATAAAAATGCATATTACTTATTTCATTCCAATAAAAGAATGCTTCGATATTCGTTTTCTTGAGCTTGTTAAGCTTTTTATTAAGTGGTTCTTTAAGAAAAACGTCTCTTAATTCATCGGTATTGTTTGGGTCGAAATGCTTTATAGTATTTTTACCCTTTGCAATTAAAACTGAAAGATATGCGGCCTTGGATGCGTTGGTAATTGCGCTATCAATTGTATAGTTTTCGCTATGAATAAAACTTTTTATCCTCTTGATACCTCTTTGAAGGAGTTTAAAGGTCTCTTGTTCAACTTGACCTCTCAAACAAATACAGAGTGATGTTTGAAATATGTCATTCAGCACTTCTGAAACGTTGTGAGAATCGAGATTCCTGTACAATAATTCAGTTGAGGCAAACTTTCTAAAAGTACTCGAGACCACAGTGAGATTCTCAATCTCATCAAAAAGAGAAGCTATATCAAAAAGCTGTTTTATAATCTCCATTGAGAAATCTTTTTCACCCTTGAAATAGGGAATACCGGTAGTATTAGGAGCAAAAGCAGTTAGTTTATCACCCAGTAAATCAGCTTTACTCGGAACGTTTACATTTATCGGCTCACCCTCCAATTTTAATAAACGACTTTTGAGTGGTATTTGCTCAATATTCTGATAGAGATTCGCCTCAAACAGAATATCAAGAATAATATATTCTGTACTTGTATTAGTAAAGTATGCAACCTCATAAAAGAATTTAACATGTGCTTTAGGAATGTTATTAGCGGATATCCTCTCAACTAATTTTATGCTCTCAAAACCATATTCTGTGCTATGTTTTATTAAAAATTCTTCAATGTTGGTATTGGGTGGGCAAATGATATCAATATCTATAGATAGGCGTTTTGCGCTATCAGTATGGAGCATTAAGGCGGTACCACCTTTGAAAACGAATGGGCAACCTGATAATGCCAATGATTCGAGCAATGAAAAAGCTCTAATTGATTTCTCAATAAGAATGAGATCTGAAATTTTATTCTCTACTGCAACTTTACGAATCCATTCGAGATTCCTACTATCAGGGTGTATCATAATTTATTGGCATTGATTAGTTCAGTTACCTGTTTTTTCCTTGCTCTTCTGGCAGCGTAGCGAAGCAGCTTCTTTTTATTTATGTTGTAATTATCAAAAATAGTGGTCAAAACATAGTTTATCTCCATCCCTTGCAAAAAAGAAAACTCCATATCCCCAATAATATCTACTATAATCTTCTCAATGGATGGAGTGGGGATTTCACCGTTATATTGCAAAGGCGACTCAGTGATTAAGGGTCTAATAATTACCGCATTGCTTGTATTTACATATCTTTCGAAATCGGTGGGAGAGGGTTTTAGAAAGACTCGTGTATTGATAGTGTTTATTAAAAGATTAAAAACCGATTCAGTAACTTCTCGTTCTACTTCGAGGAAAAGTAAGTTAATTTTTGGAATATGGTGTGTGAATGGTATAAGCGATGAGGTTGACCACAAACAATAATTAATAAATGGGAAGTGGTTCTTGACCAACTGATTTATTTTTACCATTTCTTCAGTGCAAAGAACAGAAAAATCATTACTGGTTTTTTCAGGTGATTTATATACACCCTCTTCAACACGAATTAACTTACCCGATTTTACAAGACGATTTAATTGTTCTGAAAGCACACCTTTTTTATTTTGAGTAGATGCAATACCCAAGTTGTTGAGCAATTCTCGTCGAGTAAAAACCGTTTTTGCCAAAGCAAATTTTAA
>CALKUG010000536.1 GCA_937996765.1 uncultured Ignavibacteria bacterium | reverse complement strand
CAACGACCCCGATGAAGCTGAACGCCTAAGCGGAATTCTTGAATCAGAAAATCTCGAACGCAAAAAAATTGACGAAGAAACCCTTAACGAAGCTCTTTCGCAAGTTGATTTGCTTGGGGATATGGAGAATAATCTCTCCATAGTGCTTCACAACTCAGGTTGGCACCCCGGGGTTATCGGCATTGTTGCTTCACGCTTGGTAGAAAAATACTCACGCCCAACTGTTATGCTTACCACTGTTGACGGTATAGCCAAGGGCTCGGCAAGAAGTATTGGCTCACTTAATATCTATGATATTCTACTCTCTTGTCAAGATTTACTTCTTCACTTTGGCGGACATCAGGCTGCTGCCGGTTTGGCCGTTCCGTTGGAAAACCTTGCTGAGTTTATCGCTCGCTTTAACTCCATTGTAAAAGAAAAGCTTGCTGATGAGGATTTACGCCCCCTTATTGAGATCGATTCCCACATCAAATTTGTTGATCTCACTCCAAAGTTCTTCCGCAAACTCGATCATTTTACTCCGTTTGGTCCGGGCAACCCCAAACCTATTTTTTTAGCCTCAGGGCTTGAATCGGTTGGTTCAGCAAGAATTGTAGGCACCAATCATTTATTGTTTTGTGTTCGTCAAATTCAATGTGAACGTATATTTGATTGTATTGGATTTGGTTTAGGCGACCATCTGCAAACGATAACAAATCAAAAAAGATTCGAAATGCTCTTTACTATCGACAGTATGTATAAAGATGGTAAGCTTCTCCCACAATTTAAAGTTATTGATATAAGACCCGAGGAATAAACTTACCATGATTATTCTTGGCATAGATCCGGGTACAATTAAAACAGGCATTGGCGTAATTCGATTTGAAAAGGATAAGGCAGTTCTTTTGTTTTCTGAAACTTTACATCTTGGCTCAGAAAAGCCAATACCTGAGCGCCTAAAAGTACTTTCTGAGAGAATCCGATTTATAATTAAGCAATTTTCACCCGAATCCTTTGCAATTGAAACTGCGTTTTATGGCAAGAATATTCAATCCGCATTAAAAATTGGTTATGCGCGCGGTGTTAGCTTATTGGCAGCAGCTGAGCAAAACTTAACTATTGCCGAATACTCCCCCCGTGAAGTAAAAAAAGCGGTTACCGGAAACGGAAATGCAGCTAAAGAGCAGGTACAGTTCATGGTAAATACGATACTTGGAATTAAGGGAGAAGATATCGGACTCGATGCCTCCGATGCTATTGCCATTGCTCTTTGTTTTGCCTTTAGAAACCCTATGCAGACAAATACTCCCGTTAGAAATTGGAAACAATTTGTTGAACAACATCCCGAAAGAATAAAAAAATGATAGGTTATTTAAAAGGTGAGCTTCTCAGAGCTCAACCTTCATCTGCTATTATTAATTGTGGTGGCGTTGGCTATTTAGTATCAATTTCACTGCGCACTTTCGAAAAAATAAACAGTAAATCTATTGTTGAATTGTTTATTTACACAGCAGTTCGCGAAGATGCCATCAATCTTTTTGGATTTGCTGAAGAGGGGGAAAAATTAATGTTTGAGTTGTTAATTAGCGTTTCGGGGGTGGGTCCTAAATCCGCACTTGGAATACTCAGCAGTATTGAAGCCGGAGAATTGATGAATATTCTTGAGCGCGGAGATGTAACCCGTTTAACCACGCTTCCCGGAGTTGGCAAAAAAACAGCGGAACGATTGATTCTTGAATTACGAGGAAAAGTTGCGGGCATTCCAGGAATGAGCTCAACAGGTTCTCATACAGGAGCCGGGTTTGATGCCGTAATGGCATTAGTTTCATTAGGTTATCAGCAAAAAATTGCAGAGAAAGCCGTTAAGGATATTTCCGAACAATCTCCTTCGCTTAAACTTGAGGAGATTATTCGTTTAGCACTTAAAAAGCTCTCAGGAAACTGATTCTCTTTTTACTTCTGCCTTTATCGAACCAATATTTTCAATAAATCCTTCGAGAATATCACCCTCGTTCACCGGGCCGACACCCTGCGGTGTGCCGGTAAAAATAATATCTCCTTCTTCTAACTTCATATAGTGTGAAATATGAGAAATTATTTTTGCAGGTGAAAAAATCATTTCATTCAAAACGGCTCTTTGTCTTACTTCTCCGTTTACTCTTAATTCTATCACTTCGTTAAACGAAGGGTTGTAAGCTTCCACAGGTTTAATTTGCGAAAGAACCGCAGAAGTATCAAACCCTTTACAGAGTGCCCAAGGCTGTCCGTTTTTAATCAGTTCATTCTGTAAGTCACGTGCTGTCATATCCAAACCCACACCATATCCTACAATTGCTTGAACGGCTTCTTCTTCGGAAGCATGCTTTACTGTTTTGCCAATTTCGACAATTAATTCAATTTCGTGATGAACATCTTTTGAGAATGTAGGCATAACAATAGTGCCGCCTGAAGGAATGATAGCACTACTGGGCTTTAAAAATATAAGCGGAAACTTTGGGACTTCGTTACCAAGTTCTTGAGCATGTTTTGCATAGTTTCTACCTACGCATACTAATTTACCAATTCTGTTATTCATATTACTCTTATTCCTTTATGGCATTTCGGGCATGCCGATTTCAGCCCATTGTTCTTTACCGGGTCCATAAACTCCATGCACTCTTAAATCGGCTTTACGCATAAGAATAGTCATTTGCCCGCGGTGATGAGTTTGGTGAATAATTATAGTAAAAAATGCTTTGCCTAATCTCCATTGTTCGCCGTAATATTCTTTTTTAATGAGCAAATCGGCATCCGAGAGATTCGATATAAACTCTAAAATTTTTTCGGCATCTTCTGAGTAAGCCGCAACCATTTCCGCAACAGTTTCGGGCATTGGGTCTTTTTCTCTGTTACGGAGTTCTATGCCTGCGCGCACTGCCATTTCGGAGGTGGTTGTAACAATATGCCACATTAAAAATCCAAGGGTTCTACCACCTTCGTAACCCGTTGTTGAGAGGGCATCGTTGGTGATGCTGTTGAAAATGGTAATGGTCGAATCTTTTTCGTATTTGTAAGAATTTAACAACGCTTTAACTGAGGTGAACATGATATTACTCGCTTTTTTGTTCTGTTACTATGTTTTTGTCTTTTTGTATCAACTGTCTGTAACGTCTGCCCATCGAAAGTAGAAATCCTGCTACCATAACAATGGTACCCAGCCAAACAAAGTTAACAAACGGTTTAACACTTGCTTGAACAACAATGGTTTCTTTAGCAACAGGTGTGGGATGTGTTTTATCATCAACAGTTAAAATTGCAACTTTTGTTGTAGGGTTTATACTCGAAACACCAACCGTTACACCAAACTCAGGGATTTCCATTGGTACATTAAGCATTTCTGCTCCCTTTTTCTCGATGTAAGGTTCAATAACTTTGGTCTCTTTCCCGTTTGAAACCGCAATTTGAATTCCGAGTTTAAAGTCGCCACCGGACATCATAGTTTGCCCTTCAGGGCGAATCAATTTAATATACTCAATTGTGTAATCGTGAATACCTGTTTTTTCGCCGGGATTCAATGTGATTTCGTGAGCACTAACCGCCTTATTATTTGGGTTGTACGAAAGTGGCTCGATGTAAAAATCTTTTGCTACTCCGTACCATATATCAGGTTCGCGCATTAATGAGTTGTTAAAATCGGAAATATACATAACCGGACTAACGGTTTTAGTTAAATCCGATTTTTTTACATCTATGTTAAACATGTATTTCGAGTTGTTTTCAAAAGGTGTGTAGCCGGTAAAAGTAAGCGAATAACCGTGAACAGATACCGTTTCACCTTTAGGTAATTCAACATCTTTTACTGAGTCATACGCCGAAGAACCAATAACGCCTAAGATGAATAACGCCAAGCCGGTATGTGTAAGATAAGCACCACCATTACCCGGATTTTTGCGAACTATAGTATAAGCAACTTGTGCATTTACCACCAGCATAAACGAAGCTGCAAAAGTGAGTAAAATCATCATGATGTCGTAAACACCACCAAACACCACTACAGATAAAGTTATTACCGTAGCGATTATTATTGAAACCAATGACTTTTTTAATACCTCTTGCCCTTTGTTCACTTTCCATTTTAACATCAAACTCAC
>CALKUG010000535.1 GCA_937996765.1 uncultured Ignavibacteria bacterium | reverse complement strand
CACTCAACCCCAAAAGGAGGATTAGCGAGCATATAATGGAATTTTTTATCCTTGTGCATATCATTAGTTTTGCCGTCGCCCAAAGTATCGCCAAACGCTATGTTTTCCGCATCACCGCCCTTAATCAAGATATCTGAAGTACAGATAGCATAAGATTCGTCGTTATACTCCTGACCGTATAACGTAATATTTGCTTTGTTATTATGGGAACGAATGTACTCTTCCGAAACCGAAAGCATACCACCCGTACCACAAGCAGGATCGTAGATGGTGCGCGCAATACCCGGTTTGTACAAATGCTCCTCTCCCGTGTATAAAATGTGAACCATCAACCGAATTACCTCACGAGGCGTAAAGTGATCTCCCGCTTCCTCGTTTGCAGATTCATTAAACTTGCGAATCAGCTCTTCGAACAAATATCCCATTTGCAAATTTGAAACCTTGCTCGGACTCAAATCAACACCCGTAAATTCTTGCATTATTAAAAGCAAGCGGTTGTTTTTATCGAGTTTTTGGATTTCTTCTTCGAACTTAAAATTTTCAAAGATCTCTTTAACCTTAGGCGAAAACCCGTTAATGTAGGCAATAAGATTTTTTGCAAGATCAACGGGATCATCGAGAAGTTTTTGAAAAGTGAAATTACTGATATTGTATATGCCTTGCACTTTGCTCGAACCTGCAAACTGTGCCAAAGCAGTATCGAGAGCAGCTCCCGATAACTTCATCGCTTTTAAGCGATTATATTCATCTAACACTACATCTTTTTTTGGAGCAATAACACTATCCAAACGGCGGAGCACAGTAAAAGGCAGCATTACTTTGCGATATTGAGGAGGGCGGTAAGGTCCACGGAGCTTGTTTGCAATATTCCAAATAAACCCAACTAACTCTTGATGTCCGTTACTCATAAAAGCCATAATCCCTTTTTTAAACCACGAAAAAGCCCACTCCCCTTTGCAACCATGAGCCACTAAAATTACATTAACAAATTACGAAATAGCAATCAAAAAAATAAGCCAAAAGCCATTTCAGTTAATGATTTATTATCGCTTCGGACAATAAAAGTTAACCTAGCTCTATTAGCTTATTATTTTCTGTTGCCTTCGTAAAGATTCAACTGCTTGATCAATCCCTTTTGTTCTCTCAGTTTTTTCCCA
>CALKUG010000534.1 GCA_937996765.1 uncultured Ignavibacteria bacterium | reverse complement strand
AGTTTGTTTGCGTCATCTGTCTTAAATAAAAAGAAATTCGCATCTGAATTATAGACCTCTTCAACAAAGGGGAAAAGCGAAATTGCAGATATTAATCGTTTCTTCTCTTCTTTAATGGCCTTAATATATTTATCACGTTGCGGCTTTTGCTTGAGGGCTTTTAGAACTGCTTGCTCAGTAAATTTATTGATGGTGTAAGGGGCTTTTACTGTAAACAAAATGTTTATAATTGCAGGAGTTGCAATACAATACCCTATACGCGCGCCAGCCATACCCCATGCCTTTGAGAATGTGCGCAGAATGACCAGCTGTGGATAGGTTTCCACTAAATCAGCTAAACTACCGCACTCTGCAAAATCTATATAAGCTTCGTCAATAACAATAATTGAGCGTGTGGTATTTAGTAGAGTTTCCAAACGTTCTCTATTGAGTAAACCGCCTGTAGGGTTATTCGGACTGCAAAGGAAAATAACCTTATGTGGTTTTTCCTGAACCAATGTGTCAATAATGGGTTGAAAATCATCATCAAGTAACGGGGAAACTGTCTGAACATTATTAATGTCGGCACATACCTGATACATTCCGTAAGTTGGTTCGGGAATGCCTATAGTATCTTCGCCGGGGTTGCAAAAAATCCTTATCAATAAATCTATAATTTCATCTGAACCCACTCCAAAAAACAGTTTATCAGGTCGTACGCCCACAATTTTTGAGAGCTCGTTTCGTAAAACCTTTTGTTTTGGATCAGGGTAGCGATTTAACTGAAGAAACTGATCATCAAAGAATACCGGCCCAAAAGGATTCTCGTTAGCATCAAGTAGAATTCCTTCCGAATACGAATCCCGTGCTGAGGTATAGGGCTTTAATCGCTTAATGTTCTCTCGAACCAAATCCATGATATCAAATGAATTGCTCTTATTTTTAACCATTGCTTTATCTTTTACCTTATCCATTATAATCTCACTTTCACAGCTTCAGCATGAGCGGTAAGCCCTTCAGTTTGCGCAAGTGTAATAACTGTAGGCGCAAGGTTACGCAATCCCTCGCCGCTGAGGGTCTGAAAAGTTATTGATTTCATAAAACTCTCTACTGCTACCCCTCCGTAAACACGAGCATAACCATTGGTTGGTAAAGAGTGATTTGTACCGGAAGCATAATCTCCGGCGCTTTCAGGAGAGTAAGCCCCTATAAAAACAGAACCTGCATTGCGAACACCTCGTGCGTAACTATTAGCTTTCTCAACTTGCAAAATTAAGTGCTCAGGAGCATAATAATTTGAGAGTTGCATTGCCACTTCCAAATCGGGTACTACAATAAGAGCCGAGCGTTTTATGGATTCTTGAATAAATGCACTGCGTTCCAACCTTTTGGTAATAGTTGCAATCTCCCTATTTACTCGTTGCGGCATTGTGGGGTCGTTAGTAATGAGAATTGCTTGCGAATCTTTGCCGTGTTCCAATTGCGAGAGCATATCTGCCGCTATGTACAATGGGTTAGCATTTTCATCGGCAATTATCATCACCTCCGAAGGTCCTGCCGGCATATCAATAACACAACCCGCGGGGTCGGAGTTAACAAATTGTTTTGCAGCAGTAACATAACGATTACCCGGACCAAAAATCTTGTCTGCCTTTACTCCATTTACTGCTCCATAGGCAAACCCTGCTATCGCATGAGCACCGCCCAGCTTTGCAACTTTTGTAATACCGCATAATTCCGCTGCATAAGCAATTGCAGGATGAATGCCTTGCACGCCAACAGGTGTGGTAAGAACAACTTCTTCCACGCCTGCAATCTGTGCAGGAATCCCTAACATCAATACTGTAGAGGGTAATGGTGCTGTTCCTCCGGGAATATAAAGAACTACCCGTTGCAAGGGACGGTGTTCTCTTCTACATAAAACTCCCGGCATTGTTTCCGTTTCGTAAGCTTTTGGAAATTGAAACTCGTGGAAAGATTTAATATTTTGATATGCCTGTCGTAAAGCCGCTTTTACTTCTTCAGTCAATTTGCTTTTTGCTTCTGTTAGCTCATCCTCAGATACAAAGAAATCATTACCCTGTAACTCGTCCAATTTCTTCGCGTATTCACGGACGGCTTTTTCACCTTCGGCCTTTATATTCAAACATATTCTGCTAACTACATCCGTAATTTGAGCATCATCTTCCGAAACTCTTTTCAGAATGGTATCTTTAATAGATTCGATATCACTTAGCGAACAATCAACAACACGAATCATACAATATTCTCAATACTTAATAAGAGGATACCAGTTGCACCCGCCTGTTTTAAGTCGGGGGCAATTTTCCAAAATTCCTTAGCCGGAATAACAGTCTGAACCGCCAACATTGAGGGGTCAGCGAGTGATAAAATTGTTGGACTGCTTAAAGCGGGTAAAAATCCCAATACTTTTTCAATTGAGTTTTTAGGAACATTCATCATTATATACTTTGAATTTTTTGCGGTTAAAACAGAATCAACTCTTAAGAGAAGTTCTCGCATCAGTTCACTTTTTTGAACATCGTTTTCTAAGTTCTTGGTTCCTATAAGTACTGCTTCCGATTTAAATACCGGAAAAGCGGGTTTTAACTTATTCATTCTTAAAGTGGTGCCGGTTGATACTATATCGCAAATCGCATCGGCAATGCCCAAACCGGGTGCTATTTCCACTGAGCCACTGAGCGTTATAGCTTTAGCATTAATGCCTTCGCGTTTAAAATAATCCTCAAGGATGCGAATATGAGATGTTGCCACTCTTTTCCCGCTCAAATCGGCCGGAGTGTTTATTGGAGAGTTCTCAGGGAGAGCAATCATTAACGTGCATCCTGCAAAACCCATTTTTTTGATAACATCAATTTCCATATTGGCTTCAAACAAAACATCTTCGCCAACTATACCAATATCAGCAACACCATCTTGAACGTACTCAGGAATATCGTCATCTCGAAGAAACAAAATATCCAAATCAAAGTTCTTAATTGATACCAAAAGTCGTTCACCACTTAAATCGTAATCAAACCCACAAAGCTTTAAAAGCTCAAGCGATTTTTCGGAAAGGCGCCCTTTTTTCTGAATTGCTAATTTTAATCGTGTACTCATAACTATTTCTTTATTTCATTTTTAAGAAAGCGAGTGGGGTTTAAAAAGAAAAAACCCGGACTCGCCGGGTTTCAAAATCATTGCAAGATATAACCTACCGGCGAATCAACGAGTGGTTCGAATGATGATGGGTGCCGATGTGATG
>CALKUG010000533.1 GCA_937996765.1 uncultured Ignavibacteria bacterium | reverse complement strand
TTCCACTTACATCTGTCATCCATCAATGGCTAATAATGAGCTTTCTGGCCCTATAGTTTCTATTTACCTTGCAAAAATGCTCTTTGAAATGGGATCTTTGGAAAAGACAATTAGGTTCGTATTTATTCCCGAAACCATAGGTTCTATTGTTTATTTAAGCAAAAATTTAGACCATTTAAAGAAAAATGTGTCCTCCGGGTATGTTTTAACATGCATAGGTGATGCCGGAAATTTTTCCTATCTCAAATCGAGATTAGGAAATTCTATTACGGACAAGATTACGTTAAAAGTACTTAAGGATAAGCAAATCGAACCAGAAATTTACTCCTTTCTTAAGCGAGGAAGTGATGAGAGAAATTTTAACTCTCCACTAGTTAATCTTGGAATAGGCTCGTTGATGAGAAGTAAATACACCACGTTCCCTGAATACCATACTTCGTTAGATAACCTGGACTTTGTGAATGGCAAGAATCTATTAGAATCCATAAACCTCGTTTATGATTGTGTAATGGCTTTAGTCAAAAACAACACTTTTATATCCACAGTAGTGGGCGAACCGATGTTGGGCAAACGCGGGTTGTACCGCACCACATCCATTAAATCTGATTTTGGCAGAAATGTCTTATTAGACACCTTGGCCTTCTGTGATGGACAACTCGATTTATTTGATATTGCTGAAAAAGCAGAGTTGCACTATTTAGATGTGCTTCACTCTGCTGAAATCCTTCTGCAAAATAATTTAATTAAGTTAGTAAAATAGAATTGCATAATTAATCAAGAACACAAAAACATGCTAAAGAATATTGACATTAATAACCCCAAAGCATTACTTGAATTGGCAAATAGGCATATCAATGAAGGCGATTATATAAAAGCAATCGGGCTATTAGAGATTTTATCTATTCACCTACCTTCTAATCTTAATGTTTCGTTTATTCTTTATCAATGCTACAAGGAGTTAAATCAAGAGCAGTACGGAATTAGAATCTTAAAAAGTCAATTGGGAAATTACCCCAATAACGAAAGATTACTTGATACCATAATGAATTACTACAAGGTTCATGGCGAGTCAAAAGCCAAAAGAGAACTAATAAATGACTTTGTGTCAACGAACAAGGGAGTTTATACACTTAGTAACAAAAAAGTACTTTGGGTAATGTCGTTTTCAATTTATCCACCCTCTAAACTCCATGATTTTTTGCTTACTAAATCTCTACAATTGCGAGGTTGCGAAGTTCAACCACTAATTTGTGGTAGAGCGCAGATCGGTGAATGCAATGTGTTCGGAGGTGTCTGGGGAGGATTTAGAGAGGGAAAAGATTACAATGAAGTAAGCAGTAACAACTGCAATACATGTGTTAATCACGATACTGAGTTATGGGAGGATTATTCTCATCTTACACCTGATTCTTTATCAGACTTCATTACAGACGAAATTCGAAAGACTTGCAAAGAAATCCTTAATTCTTTAGATGATGATTATGCAAACTGGTCATTTGGATCTCTACCTCTTGGACAATGGGCTTTAGATGTTCTCAGAAACAACGAAATGCTTTACAATGAGAACTCTCTCGATAACCTCATCCCTCGTCTTAAGCATTATGTTAATAACATACTCTTGGTGCATTTCGGATTTAAGGAATATTTAAATCATTATCGTCCCGACTTCATCATCTCGAACGATAGCTATTATTACCAATGGGCAGTTGTAGAGCATCTTGCCAAAAACAACGGTATCCCCTTCTACAATAACTGGTGCGGCGGTCGAAGAATGGGTTGGGCCTACAATCTGAATGCTCCATCTATGGAACTGGATTTTAGATCCGCTTGGGAAATTTACTCTCAACGAAAGCTTACTCAACTGCAGAGTGATACAGTGAACACTTTTATTGAGAATCGTTTCAAGGGAAGTGATATGATTCTGAATACTGCAACGCCTGAAAGTAACTCTCAACTAGAGGGTGATGATAGAATTGATTTACTGTATCGGAATAAGCCAACGGCATTGCTTGTTTCAAACGTTATTTGGGATTTGGCAGCACTGAATAGACACCTGGTACATTCTGATATGATTGATTGGATAATTGACACAGTTCAGTACTTTGTAGATCATCCTGAGTTTCAACTTATAATTAAGCCGCATCCGGGAGAAGAAATCAGTTCTATCCCCCATACCGCCGAGAAAGTGCACCTTGTAGTACGTGAATATTTTGGTGAATTACCTCCAAATATTGTGCTGCTGATGCCGAAATCCCGCTATAGTGTTTATAACTTAATTGATAAGATTTCAATGGGGATTGTATTTACAACCACAGTGGGCTTAGAATTAGCTTGCAGAGGAATTCCTGTAATTTCTGCAGGAACATCAGTTTACAGCCACAAAGGGTTCACGTTTGAGCCAAGTTCCAAAGAGAACTATAAAGAACTAATTGGTAAAATGCTTCTCAACGGATTAGATAACCCAAATGCTTTAGCAGACCGTGCTAAACGCTTTCTTTATCTCTATATTTTTAGATACTACTCTCAACTAAACCTTTTCGATCATACTTTTGCTAAAGAACCCTTGCCAATTTTTGATGATGGGTTCGACATTGTACCTGGGGCAAACTCCGTCCTTGACCACGTGTGTGATTCAATTATCCATTCTCTACCATTTTTTGAGTTTGAACGAATCCATCCATCTTCACAACTACCTGCAAGTATCTATCGCTTTTCTAATCAAGATTTACAGCTTGGTTTGAAGATCTTGATCGAACATTATTCTAATAATTGCTCACTGCAACTCCTCAACTCGGGAAACTCGTTTGATCGTTTTTCATTAAATGGCTTCGATTTCACAGTGCCTTCTTCAGCTTTTAAGCCTGGGGAACTTGAGTGGATCTATAATGAGGTAAATGAACCGATAGAGCACAATCCGCATGCTTATTGTAATTCGTTTATCGAGATAAATACTGGTGATGTTGTATTAGACTTAGGTGCATGCGAAGGCTTTTTTATTGATTTTGCGCTAAGAAAAGGAGCAAAAAAAGTCTATGCCTTTGAACCACATCCAAAGTTGATTCAAAGTCTAACAAGCACTTTCTCCGGCGAAAAATATGATGCCAAAGTAGAAATACTTGGATTGGCTGTGGGGGCCAAGGATTCTGTAACCTATCTCACCAATGGAAACAGTTTTATTAGCGAGGCAAGTGTCAGCGATTCCGGGCTGAACAAAATCGTTGTTCGTTCATTTTGCAAAATGAACTTGATCGTCAATCTTGATC
>CALKUG010000532.1 GCA_937996765.1 uncultured Ignavibacteria bacterium | reverse complement strand
CAGGAGAAATTGATAACCGCATTTGCCGCAGACAATCTACCCGACGGGTTTCAGCTTGGTAATACATGGATACCACAGTTTACGGCTATACAGGCAATTGAAGAACTCAATGAACTCGTTTCTCATAGTAATACAGTTAAACCCGAACGTTATTTCGCAGGTATTTGGGAAACAAACGTTATGAACAAAAAAATAATGGGCATACCATGGTATGTTGATACACGAGTTCTTTTTTATAGAAAAGATGTGATGGAGCGAGCAGGGTATCCTTTACCTCCCACTACCTGGGAGGAGTTATTAGAGGTTTCTCGCGCCATTAAAAAGAATGCAAAGGGAATAGACACTTACCCTATTTACATACCCACAAACGAATGGCCACATTTTGTAATATTTGGTTTGCAAAACGGTGCTAATATGCTTAAGGATAATAGTTCTTATGGCAATTTTAGTGCTCCGGAGTTTTTGAAAGCATTTGATTTTGCAATGCAATTTTATCGTGAAGATTTAACCCCACCCGGACTCTCGCAGGTAACCAATATCTACGATGCATTTAAAAAAGAATACATAACAATGTATATATCCGGTCCCTGGAACATCATTGAGTTTAAAAAACATATGTCAGGCGAGTTAGCAGATGCTTGGGCTACAGCTCCATTGCCTGGAGTTAACAGTTATCCAGGCGTATCGTTAGCAGGTGGTTCCTCGTTAGTGGTAAATAAAAAATCGAAACACAAAATCGAAATGTGGAAGTTTATTGAATACCTTTCTGAAAAATCTACCCAATTGACTTTCTTCGATTTACTCTATGATTTACCGGCGGTTAAAGATGCTTGGGATGATGAGCGGCTTAGAGGGAATCCTTATATGGCAGCCTTCAGAACGCAGTTTGATTTTGTTGTGCCTACCCCAAAAATTGCAGAATGGGAGCAGATTGTTTTTTCGAAATTGCAGCAGCATGCCGAAGTTGCTTCAAAAGGTATAATCACAAATACCGAGGCAATGAAAAGATTAGATGCTGATGCAGATAGAATATTAGAGAAGAGGCGTTATCTGCTTTCTCAATCAAAATTGATAGGAGCGGAGTGATGGCAAGAAGTGATGCACGTTCTGCATTTTTGTTTTTATTTCCAGCATTAGCCGCAATAGGTGTGTTCTTTTTTATTCCGGTATTGGCCGCTTTGTTTATGAGCTTTACCGATTTTGATATTTATTCTCTTGCTGATTTCAGCAATGTTCGACTTGTTGGCTTTGAGAACTACGCGCGGCTATTAGAAGATCCATTGTTTTGGAAGGCGATGGGTAATACTTTTACCTTCGTTATTTTCTCGGGGCCCTTAAGCATAGCAGTATCATTAACTGCAGCGTTGTTGCTAAACAATAAACTCATAAAACACAAAGGGATGTTTAGGCTCTCGTTTTTTATGCCTGTTGTTACTACGTTAGTAGCTGTTGCGGTAGTCTGGCGTTATGTATATCATCCTAAATTTGGATACCTCAATTACATTCTTAGTTTTGTAGGAATACCTGCACAGGATTGGTTGGGGGATACCACACTTGCACTTCCGGCAATTGTTTTGATGTCGGTATGGAAAAATTTTGGATACAATATGATTATTTTTATTGCGGGATTGCAAAACATCCCTCAATATCTCTACGAAGCTGCCGATATTGAAGGGGCAACGGCGTGGGATAAATTTAGAAATATTACACTGCCTATGTTGGCACCAACTACCGTGTTTATAACAATTACCACAATTATAGGCTATTTTCAATTGTTTGCCGAGCCCTATATAATGACACAGGGAGGTCCGCTAAACAGCACACTTAGTATTGTACAGTATATGTACCAGGAAGGGTTCCGTTGGTGGAATATGGGCTACTCTACAGCTATTGCGTTTATGTTGTTTATAGTGATTTTTGCCGGAACATTAGTTCAGCTTGCGATCCAAAAGCGTAAGGGGGCAATGTGAAGAATCTAAAGATTATCGGACTATACACAGCACTTGCAGTATTAAGTATTCTCACACTTATTCCGTTTTTTTGGATGCTTGCTGCATCATTTATGGCAGATGGAAAAGCTTCAACATACCCACCAACGCTTATTCCAAACCCATTTACCTTTGTGCAATACGAAATACTGTTTACTCGTTTGCGATTTGCCACAAATTTTTTCAACAGCCTGTTACTTTCGGTTCTTGTAACCGGAGTCTCGTTAGTTTTTAATTCTATGGCAGGATACGCATTTGCGAAGTATCGGTTTAAAGGAAAGGGAATGATATTTAACGCATTACTCTCTGCATTGATTATACCCTCGCAGGTAACCATGCTTCCCTTGTTTTTATTGTTGAAGCAGTTTGGATTTATCAATACCTATATGGCTATTGTAATTCCGGGACTCGCAAACATTTTTGGTATATTTTTGATTCGCCAATACGCACTTTCAATACCCGATAGCCTAATTGAGTCGGCGCGTATGGATGGCGCTACTGATTTTCAGATTTATAGAAAAGTAATTCTCCCTTTGGCCACCCCAATACTAATAACATTGGGAATATTTACATTTATGGGAACATGGAACGATTTCTTGTGGCCTTTGATAGTGTTAACAGATGATGGTATGTGGACTTTGCCCGTTGCCCTTGCAAATTTGATGGGCGAGCATACCAAAGATCCCGAACTTATGATGGCAGGCTCAGTTCTCACCATTTTACCCGTTATGTTGGTGTTCCTTGTACTCCAAAAGTACTATATGCAAGGCATAATGATGGGTGCAGTAAAAGAATAGTTACTAAAATAGAAGCAAGTAAAAAAAAAATCTCTTGACTTAATAGAAAAGTTTTGTAATTTTACAATGTAATCGTTTACATTTTATAAACGGATAGTATGAATCAATTTTTACAGTTTAATTTTCAAGATAAAAAGTTTTGTGTGGTGAAAACGGAAAAAGCACACTCGGCTTCTGCCGGGCAGTGCTTTTTTTATTTTTTCAACACAAAGCAGTTCACCAAAAACATCGGAGATACACTATGAAACTTAGAGATAAGTTCTTATCGGTCGCTATGATTGTTGTGGTGTTTGTTGGGTTTGCACAAGCTCAAGGACGCCAAGATGCAACAGTTGCGCGCAATATAGGAAACGCCACAATCACACTTGACGGCGTGTTAAATGAACCTGAATGGAAAAAAGCTGATTCGGTTAAAATTGAATACGGTAAAGCCGGTTTGCTACCTACGGGTGGATGGCGCCCTGAATTTCAGGAAGGCGCAGTAACCGACCCCACACGTGCAACAGTTAAATTCCTTTCTCAGGATAAATATTTGTACATATCATTTACCATCCCTGATTCTTCAATCGTTGGTTCGGTTGATTGGGCTCGTTGGGATGCTATCCTCATGTCAGTTAAAGATAAAAGTACACAATCTAATCCCGCTTTGGCTTCTGAGTACTTCTTAACTTACTGGTATGCAGGACTTGGCGATGGTTTCAAACCACCAGTAGGTGGAATGCCAAGATTTGTCGGTAAATTCGGCAATTTTAACGATACCCTCAGAACTTCTGACCAAAAAGCTGCATGGGATGCAGGCATAACCATAGATGGCTCAGCCAACGACGGCCAACGTGATAAAGGCTGGGTTGTTGAAATGAAAATCGACCTTGAAATCGTAGGTTACAAACCAACACAGGTTGGTGGTGACATCGTTGGTATCAACTTCTCGATTTGGGATTGCGACTACTTGTACGAAGGTGCACCCGATAAAATAAGCACAACAAGAACACACTTGCAAAGCCCTTGGGGTAATGCAAATGCAAACAACGTTCAACGTATTGTTGTTGACCCGGCAATTGGATTAAATTCAGTACCAACACCTTTGGCAGCTGATGTTACGGTTCCTCTGATTGTATCACCAGGTACCATTACCCTCGACGGACAATTAACCGAAGCTGAGTGGAATTCTGCATATAGCTTTAACATCGCTTTCGATGATAGTGCTTCACGCAAGGGATACCCTACCGTTGGTTCGTTTATGAGCGGACAGTTTCAACCCGAACTTAATGGTAAAAAGCCCCCTGTATTGGATGCAGGTAATGCAAAAATTAAAATGATGGTTAAAGGCACAAAACTCTATGTTGCTGCAGATGTAAGCGACCAATTAGTGCAGGGTTCTGAACTTTTCGATCAAATTGATGGTATAGCTTTAACCCTTGCTGATAGAGATGACTTAAATTCGGATAATTTACCCGAGCCACGTTATTTAAGAATTAACTGGTCAGGAACCGGTGATATCTCTGCTTACGATTATCTTCCACAGTTAGTTGATTCCGGTAAAGCAAAATACGGTGCAAAATTAAAACCCGGCACTACCATCAATAAAAACGATGATATAGATGTTGGTTATATTATTGAAGCCGAGATAGACCTCGCAGGATTTGGTTATGATGCCAACTATTCTGATAGAGCATTATTTGCAGGTTTAATGTATGCAGATGGCGATTCGTTTGATAACCCTGATAATAATTACGGTACCCGTGCATGGTGGTTCCGTGAAAACGCTGGCGGTCCAGCATATGCATGGATGAGAATTGCTGATGTTCCTACATCAAATGAAAATGAAGTTGTTGCAGTTCCTACAACTCTTCAATTAAACGGTAATTATCCAAATCCGTTTAACCCTTCAACTGTAATTTCATTTAACGCTCCAACTTCCGGAAACGTAACTATTACTGTTTACAACACACTCGGTCAATTAGTTGGCGAGCAGCAAGTAAATAATATAGCAAGCGGAACCCACAACATTTCGTTTAACGGTTCCAATCTTACTTCAGGTGTGTATTACTATCGCGTAACTTTAGTTAACGAGTTAGGTTCAGTACAGACAAGTGCAGTATCAAAAATGATGCTCATAAAATAATTTGTTGATGAATGCAAGCGTGGGCGAGTTTATCGCCCACGCTTTTTTTAACCGGAAATCATACGGATTGTCATGAAACTAAAATTACATCCTCTAACACTTACACTTTTGATGGTTACTCTTTTTGCGGTTGTAGTATCAGCCCAAACAACAGGGAAACTCTCAGGAAGAATAGTAGATAATCAAGGCGAAGCTCTTGCCGGCGCAACGGTAATTGTAACCGGAACTAAATTAGGCGCCAGCACCGATTTGGAAGGTTATTACAACGTGCTCAACATCCCCGCGGGTACTTATACCGTTCGCTACACTTACATAGGTTTTCAGGCTAAGGTGGTTGAAAATATTAGAATTAATGCCGATCAAACTACCAAGATTGATGTAGAACTCAGTGATGATGTTGTTATTAGTCAGGAAGTTGTTGTTGTAGCCAAACGACCTATTGTTGAGGTAAATCAGACAAGTAGTGTTTCTTCTATTTCTAAAGAGGAAATAGCAAATCTGCCCGTGCAGGATCTTAATGAAATTGTTAATCTGCAAGCAGGCGTTGTTAACGGTCACTTTCGCGGTGGTCGTATCGGTGAAGTGCAATATCAAGTTGATGGTGTGAGTGTTAACAATCCTTACGATAACTCTTCTACTCTAAATTTGGATCGTTCAGTTATTCAAGAAGTTCAAGTAATTAGCGGAACCTTTGATGCTAAATATGGACAAGCGATGTCGGGCGTTGTAAATGCAATTCTTCGTAGCGGTTCAGAAAGATTTGAATGGTATTTTGAAGCATTTGGCGGTGATTTTTACACAACCGATGCTACCCGCTATCCAAATAACGACGATGTTAAACCACTAACAATACAAAATTATCAGGCAACTTTAAGCGGACCTACAGGTATTGATAAAACAACATTTTTTATCAGTGGACGCCGCTATGTGAACGATGGTTGGTTATACGGAGAACGTAGATTTAACCCAACAGATACCAGTGATTTTCAGTTGAAAGTTTATCGCCCAACAGGGGATAATGAAACAATTGCAATGAATACATACGAAGAGTGGTCAGGTCAATTTAAGCTTGCTAATTCTTCGTTTGATGATTTTCAGATAAGTTATCAGATGACTTATAATTTGAACGAAAGAAATCCTTATAATCATTCTTTCCGTTTTAATCCCGAGGGAACAAAAACAAGCTCAACAACTTCGTTTACCCACGGATTTAACTTTACCCATACTATATCACCCGAGATGTTTTATAAGTTAAGTTTACGCCAAAACTACTTCGATTATTCCGACTATAAATATGAATCGATTTACGACCCTCGTTACCTTGTTGCGGGTCAGCCAAGAGGCGATGACAATTATGAAAATGGAGCAATAATACAGGGTGTTGATTTAGGACGTTTTGTACAAAAAACAGATTCCTATGTTGGTAAATTGGATTACACTTACCAGATTAATAGAAGCAATTTAGTTGAAGCCGGGTTTGAATTGCAATACTCAGAAATGTCATTTGGTTCCCCGGGTTACATTACTAACGTTATTGTGGATGGTGTTGTAAAATTAGTGCCCCGCGAAACATTACCCGATGTTCCGGGAATACGTTTGTATCGCCCTCGTCAAATGGCAGGGTATTTACAGGATCGACTTGAATTAGGTGACTTAGTCATCCGAGCAGGTTTGCGTTTAGAATATTTTGATGCCGCAGCTTTAATGCCGAGCGACTTAGCAAATCCCGCAAATTCAATTACCGGTGCACCCGCTTCGTTGCCCAAAGCTACTACTATAAAATATGCTTTAGCCCCTCGTTTAGGTTTTAGTTTCCCACTTACCGATGCCGCCTCTTTGTATTTTTCATACGGGCACTTTTACCAAATGCCCGGACTTGGTTTGCTTTACAACAATGCAGATTACTCAATACTAAAAGATTTACAAGCGGGTGCCGTTAACTATGGGGTTATGGGTAATCCTAATCTAAATCCTGAGTTTACTGCACAATATGAGTTTGGTCTTAAACAAGCCCTTAATCAGAATCTTGGTGTTGAATTCTCCTTCTTCTACAAAGATATACGTGATTTGTTGGGTGTGCAATTTATCGAAACATATACTGCAGCGGAATACGGGCAATTTACCAATATTGATTTTGGTTCAGTGAACGGTATCACGCTTTCGATAACAGGAAGAGATTTTGGTCCCTTTAGTGCTACAGCAGATTATACCTTACAATTTGCTCAGGGTAATTCTTCAGATCCGCGTGAATCGGCAAACAGAGCTGCAGCAGGAAAAGACCCAAGACCGCGAGATGTTCCGTTTGGTTGGGACCAGAGGCATACCCTGAATCTTACTTCGGTATATTTTGTACCCGACGATTTTTCAGTGAGTGCTATTTTGCGATATTCAAGCGGACAGCCATACACCCCCC
>CALKUG010000531.1 GCA_937996765.1 uncultured Ignavibacteria bacterium | reverse complement strand
ATGTTGGTACACTTTCGCCTTCTTTTAACATTTGAACAAAATATTTAAATCCTGTTGAATTATCTCTCCACTGAACCGGATATTCATACCCAAGAGAAAATGGATGGTCGTTATCTATCGGCTTAATCATAAGCGATTTAGTGTATGCATTAAAAAACGGATCGCTTTCGTCGTTAATTGCAGGGTTGCTTTGATCAACCACCATAATTTTTGATTCGTAGGAGGGTTTTTCGGGTGTTATGAAAAAAAGGTTGTTACTGACAATATTTTCTGCTATTAAAACGGGATTTTTTCCTTTTTCTTGGTAAGTAATTTTAAATATACCACTTGTTCCTGTTGCTGACCAAGTTATGGTATTCATCACCCCTTTTTCCCAAACCGAATTATTATTCGGCGAGGTGACAGTAATTTTTTGTGCTACTAACAATGTTGCTAAAAACGCAATAAGAAAGAGCGTAATCTTGGTTTTCATTATGTAGTTATTCCTGTTGTTGTTGATTGTTGTTCATTATTTCTTTAGTAAAGGTATTAGATTCAATCAATATTTCAAAACAGAATAATTTATCTGTGATGATTATCAAGAAATATTACATCAATTATTCATTTATCGTATTGCATGGGAATTGTAACCTTCGTTTATTCCCTCTTTCTGAGTATCTTTCGGTTTATATTTTTATAAGTTTTGAGAGATTTTGCTCGAGTTTAAAGTAATAGCCAAAGACCCGCATTCCAAAGCACGGGCAGGATATTTTGTTACCGACCATGGTGTTGTAGAAACCCCCATTTTTATGCCTGTCGGTACACAAGGTACTGTGAAAGCCGTTAACCAGGATTTTCTAAAAAATGATATTAAGGCTCAAATAATTTTGGGTAATACCTATCATTTGTATTTGAGACCGGGTACCGACATTCTGAACAAAGCAGGTGGTTTGCATAAGTTTATCGGTTGGGATAGACCCATCCTCACCGATTCAGGCGGTTACCAGGTGTTTTCACTTTCTGAGCTGAGAAAAATTAAAAAAAACGGAGTCGAGTTTCGCTCGCATATTGATGGCTCAAAACATTTATTTACCCCCAAAAGCGTAATTGATGTTGAGCGACTTATTGGCAGCGATATTATGATGCCACTGGATGAATGCACTCCTTACCCTTGCGATTATGATTATGCAGTAAAATCCACTCAACTCACCTCCGATTGGGCAAAACTGAACAAAGAAGCTTTTGAAAACTCAGAACCTTTATACGGGCACAGACAGTTTTTGTTTGGTATTATACAAGGAAGCACTTATAAAGATTTACGCGAAAAATCCGCAAAGGATTTAACCGAAATTGGTTTCGACGGCTATGCCATAGGCGGCTTGGCAGTTGGTGAACCTGCTCCCGTAATGTATGAGATGGTTGATTTTACTACCGATTTTATGCCCGAGGAGAGGCCAAGATATTTGATGGGCGTTGGCAGACCCGAAAATTTACTCGAAGCAGTTGAACGCGGTATTGATATGTTTGATTGTGTTATGCCTACTCGCAATGCTCGGAACTCGTATCTGTTTACGAGTAAAGGAATACTTTCGATGCGCACTGCTCAGTTCAAAGATGACTTCCGTCCGCTTGATGAAGATTGCGATTGCTATACGTGCAAGAATTACTCGCGCGCTTATTTGCGACATTTATTTATTGCAAAAGAACTTTTAGTGTTTGAATTGGCTTCAATACATAATCTGCATTTCTATTTGCAAATCATTAAAGAAGCACGCGCGCACATTATAGCAGGTGATTACGGCGAGTGGAAAGCAAAAACCGTGGAAATTATCAGCAAGCAACGCGAAATAATAAAAGATTTTTAATTTCTCTTTAAACAAACGTTTAACTCAAACAAGGAAACAAAACGATGAATATATTCTTAGCAATGGCTCCACAAGGAGGCGATAGCGGTAGCTTAGTTTCAACCCTGTTGATGATGGGTTCCATTTTTTTGATATTTTATTTTATGATTATCAGACCTCAACAAAAACGCCAAAAAGAACGCGACAAAATGATTGAATCCGTTGAAAAAGGTGATACTGTTGTTACTTCAAGCGGCATGTATGGAACCGTAACAGGTTTGGAAGATAAAATTATCTATGTAGAAATAGCGCAAGGCGTGAAAGTTAAATTCGACAAAAGTGCTATCACTGTTGTTAACAAAAAGAAGTAATTAGGATAGTTAGAATGTTTTGTACCGTTGAAGAAGCGATTGAAGAAATCAGAAACGGCAAGGTAATTGTTGTTGTGGATGATGAGGATAGAGAAAACGAAGGAGACTTTGTTTGCTCCGCCGAATTCGTGACTCCCGAAATTGTGAATTTTATGATTACTCACGGACGCGGTTTGTTGTGCGTTTCTATGACTCCAGAACGCCTCGACCACCTCGACCTTCCGTTGATGGTAAGCGATAATAACGCTCTTCACGGTACAAACTTTACTCTTTCTGTGGATGCAGTTAAAGGAACCACAACCGGTATCTCTGCTTCCGACAGAGCTGTTACCATTAAAAAACTTGTGGATAAAGATTCTAAACGCGATGACTTTGCCGTACCGGGTCACATTTTCCCGCTCAAAGCAATGGATGGCGGCGTGCTCCGACGTGCCGGACATACCGAAGCTGTTGTTGACCTGTGTGCCCTTTCGGGGTTGCAGCCCGCAGGGGTTTTGTGCGAGAT
>CALKUG010000530.1 GCA_937996765.1 uncultured Ignavibacteria bacterium | reverse complement strand
ATAACTACCGTACTCAAATTTAGTTATACTTCCCAAATACTTAAAACCCATGGATTTACTTGAATCCAACACGATGTAGCTTCTAAGATTGGTTTCCTCCTCGTATTGCTTTACGTAAAAACGTTCCGTTTTTCCATAGACTTTCCAATCAACATTTTTTAGGTCGTCTCCTAACTGATATGGACGATGTTGTGAAAACTCAATTGAAAACCCGTGGTAAGGACTCTTATGTAACCCAAGTAAAAATCCCTCTACAATCATTTTTGCTTTTAAATCAAGCCCCTGCAATGTACTTACCAATGCAGGGTCAAGGTATCTCCCCGTATCACTTACATTTGTTGTTTTCATTTAACCGCAATTTTTCGGTTAAGAATTTCTTCTGGGGTAAGGCCCATTACCTCAAGCTCTTGCTTCACTGCTTCAGCGTACGGAGATTTTGGGTATGATTCCAGGAACTTATTATATAATTCAGTGGCTTTAGTAAAATTTTGTAAATCATTGGCATTTACAAATCCCGAAAGGAATAAAGCCTCTTCAGCAAATTTGGTTTTTGGATAATCAGTGTAACAACTACCGTATGCAACAAGTGCTGAATCTAATAATGAATTGCCAACCATTTGGGGGGTAATTTGCATCTGATACAACTTCCCAATGCTCAGTCTTGCTTTTGCTGCAATTGTATCAACTTCTGAATCTTTTAGTTCAGTGAGTACTGATATAGCTTCAGGATATTTACCTGTTTGCTGCAATGTAGCTGCTTGTTGAAACTTTTCATTTTCATTTTTGCCACACCCAATAAAGGTAATTGAAACTAAAATGAATATCATTACAACGGAAGATGAAATTTTTATCATATTTCCTTACTTTTGTTTGTTATTTTAATATCGTATTGCCTGAGCATTAATTTTCAGACATTGCTAAAATACACAATCACTTTCTTTTTAACGAAGTAATTTTTAAGATATTTTATGATTGTTAGCACCCGTTCATATTTGCATGCCGTAATATCAGCTCTATTTGTAATTACACTTCTCGCAGTCAACTTTACTGCTTGTTCGTTTAATTCAGAAAAAGTTTCCGCCGAAACTATGAGTATGGATATTTCTTCAAACAAAGTTATTGGATTTACCAATAAAAATAGCGGTGGCTTTTCGATGTTTTCGCATCTCACCTATGTTGATCAAGATATGGGTTGGTACATTGGCAATCGAATTATTCTAAACGACTACTCACTTATTATTGGTGACGATGTATTTAATCGAACAGGAGCAGATGTAATATATCGCCCGTACGATGTTCGTCGTGAGTTTAATGATGGCAGCAAAGAGACTTTTTTATTCCCCGACTCAATTAACGCTTTTGCGGTTTCGTACTCCCTCTCCGATGAGTTCACCACAGGTTTTATTCTTCACGGCATAAGATTTTCAGGAACACCTCGCTTGAGTAATAATACTATTACTCTCGATCTTTCTCCTGATATACCCGATCACTCAATGGTGATAACCTCCAATAAAAAAATCCTCACTTTCGATTTTACTAATCGTGCCTTAAAGGTTATAGTCGAAAGCACAAAAGAATTCACTTATTCTGTTGAGATCAAAAGAAACTCCGAGCCCTCAACAAACCTTACCGATGATTTTGCAGCTGCTGTTGAGAAGAAGAAAGAACGCATTGACCAAGTTTTAAAAAATAATACGGTTCTCTTTTCAAACGATTCTGAGCAACAGATAGCCTTTAACTGGGCATTAGTTTCACTTGATGGCATGGTGGTTGAGCAAGGTGATTCTGCCGGTGTTATCGCCGGTTTACCTTGGTTTAATATGTTTTTTACACGCGATATGCTTGTTTCATTAAGCGGTGCTTCTTTAAGCCAAAACAATTTCCCTCTTGCTCGAAAGATCCTAAAAAATATTAATAGCCGAATTGTAACCGATTCATCAAATACAAATTTTGCACGATTGCCTAATATTATCAATATCAACACGCCTTCTTACGAAAATGGTGACACTCCTTATAGGTTTGTTGATAATGTTTATCAGTATTGGCTTAATACAGCAGATACATCACTTTTACGTGAGTTTTATCCCAATATCAAAAATATCCTACATTCAACCATAAAATCCAAAATCGATGAAAACGGATTTTATAAACATCCCGGAAGCGAAACATGGATGGAATCACGTGATGATTCCGGTGTAATCGCCCCACGAGGAGACCGTGCTGTAGAAATGCAGGTTTTTTGGTATAAGGCTCTCTTAGCAGGAAGCTCAATCGCAGTTGCCCTCGATGATACTTCTTCGTTCACTTTGTACGATGATTTAAAACAAAAAGTAGCGCGAAATTTTTCTAACACATTTGTGAATGGAGCACACACTAAAATCTATGATTATATAAAGCCCGAAGGTGTGCCTGATTCATCTTTACGTTCTAATATTTTTCTCGCATTAGCTGAGAATGAATTAATTCCGTCGTTTTCTCAAAGGCTTTCTTTACTTGCTAACGCAATGAAACAACTAGTGCTTCCGCACGGAGTTCTCTCATTAGATAAGGATCATCCGTTTTTCCATCCGTATCACGTCTATCCACCGTTCTATTTTAAAGGTGATGCCTATCATAACGGTTTAATCTTTCCGTTTATGACCGGAAAGGTTATCGATGTATTATGTAGTTTTCATAAGCCGGATACCGCGTATGTTATGACAAAATATTTGAACAGAGTGATTCTTCGTAACGGTTCACCGGGAACTCTTCCCGCTGTTCTCGAAGCTATCCCAAGACGCGATACAAACGAGGTTAAATGGAGTGAAACATACACACAGACTTGGTCTCTTGCTGAATACGTTCGTTCTTTTAGCGAATCCTACTTTGGCGTTTCGCCCGATGCACCAAACAATACATTATATTTATTACCTACTCTACCAAAGAAATTACAAGACGTCTCTTTTACCCGAGCAATTGGGAAACATGCGGTTAAAATAACGTATCTCTTCAACAGTGAATTTAAAAGGGTACTTATTAAAGGTATTGCAGTAGTTGATTCACTTGATATTGGTCTTTCTATTGTAAATGATGCTGCTGCTAATTATCAAATCAAAACCGTAATCTACCCTAACGATGAATTGGTTATAGAAGTACCCGCACATTCTAAAGTTGAAAGTGCTCTAAAGGTTATTCGTAATGGCAGTCAGGTTTCCACCAACTTTGCTTTATACACCGATAAACCCGAAAATGAATTACTCTATCGCGGTATCAAATTTAC
>CALKUG010000529.1 GCA_937996765.1 uncultured Ignavibacteria bacterium | reverse complement strand
GTAATTGCACTTTATACACTGAATCGAGAGCATAATGCTGTGCTTTGGTTGTTGCTTTAGTAGCGGAGGTATCCGAAATTGCAAGTGAGCCAATTGCCATTAAAACAAAGAAGAAAATCCATACTGCAAATTTTGTATTCCCTGATTTAACCATTTGATAAACGAGGTTGTATACAAAAAATACTAACAACACTGCTGCAAATGCTGCAATATACACTGTTGGTGTTACTGCCGTATTGGGGGTGATAATTGTAGCCATGGCTATAAGCAACGGAAGTAAAAAACTACCTAATAATACTGTTTTTGTAGCGCCTGCTTTTACAACTTCGATGTATTCACCTTCACCAACAACACTTTTTGTATTCCAGGCAAATGTTACAAACAAAAGGTAAGCACCGGTTACTGCAAGAGCAAAAGCCAAGAATACCAACCATTTAACAAAAATGGTTCCGCTTAATAAAGCGTAGAATATTGAAGATGACTGAGCCCATTCACCCGGGAACATTCCAATCGAAACACCTGCTACAAAAAAGTAGGTGCCAAACATTAAAAATGTAAATGCCCATGAACCGCTGGTATTAGAAAGGTTTGATAAAGAACCTGCGTAAGCATTAACTTCTTCGCCGGTTTTTTCATCAACAGCACTTTTGAGCGATAAAAATCTCTCTTTGAGCGAATATGAATAGCGATAGGTAAAAACTAATACTACGGCAACAGTTACAATAAAGAAACTGAAGATAAGATAGGTTACTGCTCCAACTTGGATTTGAGTCATAAGTTGTGCAAACATCATCATCAGTGAGAGTATTGGAACAATACCTAACGTAATACCGGCAGTTTTGCTTATTGTTATCTGCTCAATAATATCTTTAGCGAACTTTAAGTAGTGAGGATTTGATTCCTTAACACCTTTTCGCTTATAATAAAGAGAGAGCCCTGTTCCTCCCACTAACATACCGAGGTATGTTAACGATATCCAGAGAGCAATAATCGTGAGATATTGAAGCAACGATAGATGCTCTAAGTTTTGCGGTAGTACAAATTGGTCGAGGAAATTCATTCCGTAATTACCTTTCAGCTTTATGGAGTGGTAACTAATTTTTCAAGTGTAATAAAAATCATTACTAATAATACAAATGTGTTAATCCCATGAAACGAATATCTATAAATCTTCATCTCGTTAACACTTCTTAGCAGTTTTAAACTGTACAGCAATAATCCAATGGCACTAACTGCTAAAAGTACCATCGTTATACTCGAACTCACTACACCATACAGAGGCAATAACATTGCCAAACCTGCGGTTGCAACGGTCCAAATAAACGTCAAACGACTTAATTGCTGCTTCGAGAAATATTTTGAAAGTGTAGGCATACCTGCTGCTTGATAATCATCATCGAAAATCAACAGAAGCAACCAAAAATGCGGTATCTGCCAAATAAAAAAGAACAACGCTACCAATAAAATTTGCGGTGCAAATAATTCACCACCTGCAGAAACCCAACCTACAACAGGAGGAATTGCTCCTATAACCGAACCGGGAACAACTGCAAATGCAGAGCGTTTTTTTAATGGTGTGTATATTGCGTTATACCAAAAAAGAGCAAGTACTCCGAGCAATGCAGTAAGCAAACCGCCATCGTACAAAAGCACTACCCCGCCGCTTAAAGCAAAAAGTAACGCATAGAACAATGCAAGTTCAGTGCTTATTTTGCCTGAGGGAACGGGACGTTTCATTGTCCGCGGCATCATTGCATCGGTGCGATATTCTTGTAAATGATTAAGAGCCGAAGCTCCGGCTGCCATCAGAAAAATTCCTAAAATGGGCATAATCATATCTACCGAAATTTCTTTGGCGTAGAGGATGTAACCAAAAGCAGTGGTAATGCTTACCAGAGCCGTAATCCTCAGCTTCATCAAAATTGATAGTATGGTTAATTGCTCACGCATTTATTTTGTCGGTTCCGCAGTTGCTGTTGTTGCCACAGTTGGTTTTTGTAACTCCAACTCTGCTGCATACCATTTATCGTAATCTGCTTGGGGCATTACCACAAGCTTGGTGTACATATTCCAGTGGTTTAATCCGCAATACTCAGCACAAGCTATATCGTATGAGCCAACTTTTTCGGGTTGAAACCATACTTTTGTAGGTCTGTTTGCCATAACGTCTTTTTTGAAACGGAGAGCAGGAATATAAAAGCTATGGTTAACATCCAAAGATTTTAAATCGCACTGAATCGGTTTTCCGTAAGGGACAAAAAGAGTATCCGACTTAATACCGTTGGGATAGTTAAACTCCCATACCCACATTTTGCCGGTTACTTGAATTTTATATGCATCGGCAGGAGGATTCATAATGGTATCATAACCAATGTAACCATACCAAAACATCACCATTACAATGATTATCGGAATAACAGTCCAAGCAATTTCAAGTTTAGTATTACCTTCAATTTGAACTGCTATCGGATGTCGTTTCCTATTGTAGCGGATAACAAAATAAATCATAAGGGCTGTAATAACGATTAATAACACCGCGGAAACCGCTGTGATAAAAATCATCGCATTATCAACCTGTTGTACGTAGGTAGTTTCGCTAAACATTAACAATCCTTAGTGTTATAAATATCGGTAATCTGCAAATAAGAGAATCAATGAAACAACAAAGAAAAACAGAGCTGCAAATATAAAATAGGTGAATACCTTGCTCTCTATTTTAATGTGCATAAAAATTGTTACCACTAAATACGATTTAATGGTTGCAACAATTAACGCAACAAATACAGCCAAGTTCCCGAATGAAATACCTGCAACTGCCACCGTTAAAGCGGTTAGCCCAAGTAGCGCCAACCATATTACGATATAGGTACCGTAAGAGGGGTGATGACTATGTTCTTCGGGTGAATGATGATCGGACATATTCAGCGCTCCTTTATGCTATCAAATAAAATAATGGGAAAAGGAATATCCAGATAACGTCAACCAAGTGCCAGTATAACCCGGCGGCTTCAAGTCGAACATATTTATCGGAGTTAATTGTGTTTTTTATGGTACCGTACGTCATAAAGGCAATCAATATCACGCCTATTATTACGTGTAATGCATGAAGACCTGTCATTACATAATACAAACCAAAAAAGAGTATTTCGCCTGATGTTTTGGCAAGTAATTCCTCGGAACCCGGGTAAATACCATGCGATATTTTACTGGACCACTCAACATACTTGTTTATCATAAAACCAAAAGCAAATACTATGGTTAACACTTGCAAGTATATCGAAAGCATCTTTTTACCCTGCTGTAAAGCAGTAATAGAAAGAGCAATTGTGAGCGAACTTGTTAACAAAATGATGGTGTTAAGCGCACCAATTGATGAGTTCAGTTCTTTAGCCGCCAAATGAAATTCATCGTAATGAATGTATTTGTAAACGGCGAATACTAAAAACATACCTCCAAACAGAAGCAATTCTGTAAAAAGGAATAACCACACTCCCATACGGGAAGCAACATCATCTCTATGCTCCATGTGGCCTTCTACGTGTTCTGCACTTGTACTCAATGTTATTTTGCCTCCTTCCCTGCTGATTCAGCGGCATCACCATAATGGTAGGGTTCGCCGGTTACAACAGGAGCTTCTTTAAAGTTAAGGAGTGGTGGCGGAGTAGTTGTTTCCCACTCAAGTGTTGTTCCACCCCAGGTATTGGGCTCTGAGGTTTTTTCGCCTTTGCGTATTGCCGAAAGGAAATTACCAAACATTACCAATACTGCGGTAACCAATATCCATGAACCATAAGTAGATATCTGGTGATAAATGGTAAACTCAGGCAAATAATCGTAATATCTTCTTGGCATTCCCAACCATCCCATGATAAACATTGGGAAGTAGAGAAGATTAAATCCTACAAACAATGCCCAAAATGCACCGGTTGCTACTTTGAGATTATACTTTCTGCCAAACATTTTTGGGAACCAATAGTGTAAACCTGCGAATATTCCGAAACCTGTTCCGCCAAACATTACATAATGGAAATGGGCAACGATAAACGAGGTATCGTGAATGTGTAAATCCACGGAAAGTGCACCTTGAATTAGTCCGGTAAATCCACCAATCGAGAACAAGAAGATAAATGCTAATGCGTAAAGCATTGGTGGTTCAAGTGAAATAGAACCTTTATACAATGTGGCTACCCAGTTGAACACTTTTACCGCTGAAGGTATAGCAACTAAAAAGGTAAGCAACGAGAATATAATTGATGCTGTAGTGCTCATTCCGGAGGTGAACATGTGATGCGCCCAAACTAATGAGCCAAAAAATGCAATACCTAAACTTGAAAACGCGATAAATTTGTAACCAAATATCGTTTTTCTTGAAAATACAGGTATAATCTCAGAAATAACACCCATTGCAGGAAGAATCATGATATATACCGCTGGGTGCGAGTATATCCAAAACAAATGCTGATAAAGAACGGGGTCACCGCCGAGCGTGGGGTCAAAAATCCCTACTTTGAAAACTCTCTCAAATATCACCATTATTAATGTGATGCCTATGATGGGTGTTGCCAAAACTTGAATCCATGATGTTGCATATAACGACCATGAGAACAATGGCATCCTGAAAAAGGTCATCCCTTTTGCACGCATTCTGTGAATGGTTACAACAAAGTTAAGTCCGGTTACTATAGAAGAGAACCCTAAGATAAACGCACCAACCATAGCAGGTATAACGTTGGTATTGGTTCGCACACTATAGGGTACGTAAAACGTCCATCCTGTATCAACGGGTCCGCCGGGTAAAAATACCGAAATCAACGCAACGGCTCCGCCAATGATATAAAGGTACCACGAAAGTAAATTCAGACGTGGGAACGCAACGTCAGGAGCTCCTAACACCAATGGTAAAAAGAAGTTACCAAAGATTGCTGGAAGTCCCGGTACCACAAACAGGAATATCATAATAATTCCATGCAGGGTAAAAAACGAATTATATGTTTGCGGGTCCATTATGGTGCGCCCGGGGGCAATGAGCTCCAAACGCATCAAAAATCCAAATGTTAAACCAACCAAAAAGAAACTGAGCACACTAAAAAGATACAGTAGTGCTATTCTTTTATGGTCAACAGAGAGTAACCAACCGGCTAACCCTTTGTGCTTTCCTTGATACTCAAGATAGCTTACATCTGTTGCTGAATTGAAAGTAGAATTTGACATATTCTCCTGACCTTGACTTTAAAAACTTTTATGCTAAACTTTTTTTCTTTGGCTTAACTATAAATACTATTACAAAAATTCCTACGAGAAGAACTATTAATATCCCTGAGATACGTGTAAAATTAAGGGCGTACTGCCCTGCCTCGGGGTCGTAGGTAAAACACATTTGCAAAACTTTTGCTACAGTTGGGGTAATTTTACCTTCACCTGCATCAAATAATGCCATTTTAATATCAAACGGTAAAAAATTACCTGCTTTACCGGGTTTTACACCTATGCTTCCGATAAACAAATAACGCGATATTTTTCCTTCGGGACTCAAAAACATCAAAGCGCCCGGGTGTACTATTTGGTCGCCTACACGTGTAAACCTAAAGCCGGCTGCCGATGTGGCTTTTGCAATGGTTACACTATCGCCTGTCATAAAATACCATCCTTTTGGAGGAAAGTTACCGGCAATCGAAAACAAGTATTCTTCTTTTCTGCGTGCTGCTAATTCATACGTTTCATTATGATCTATAGATATAGTGATAATTTCATAATCTTCAACGGGACGCAAATCAACGCGCTGTATCACCGAAGCTACTTCGGCAATAAGCGGATTACAAATTGAGGGACAGTTATAATACACAAAAAACAGAATCGTTGGCTTTTTAACTATATCTTTTAATGCTACTCTCTGTCCGTCGGAATTAGTGAACACCAGATCCAGCGGGATGTTTTTACCCAACTGTTCGTCTATTCCTGCTCCGGAATCATCGTAAGTATTTGCCATGGTAACTGCCGATAGCAATAACAAAAAGGCAAATAATTGAGATATACGCATAAAAGATAATGTCATTATTGTACTTGAACTTTTAAGAAGTTATAGAGCTCAGAAAGCTCAGCACTGCTTAACGAATACACTTTAGCACTAAAGCCGTTTTGAATCAAATCGTTATCAATAATTGCCACAAAATCACTTTGATTACTTTGCCAAGCTGATGAATTAAGCAACGTAGTAACTGCCCTGTTTTTGTTTACAGTTACTTTTGAAAACAATTTTGCAACTGCATCTGTTTTCGAAAGCTCTTCGATACGGGTTACAATGGTATTGGCTTTTTCAATCAACGGTTTCTTTTCGGTGATTATCAGATTAACTGCACTTGCTACGGGAATTTGTCCGGGTTGTTGTGTGCCTTTTGTTAATTGATATGTCTGATCCAAAGTTGCAATTTCTGCATCGGTATCAATAGGGGGATTAGCTAAAAATGTGCGAACATAATGAGCAAGCGCAACTCTATCCTGTGCGGGAATAGCATCGTATGCAACCATTCCACCACCTGCAATACCTTTTTGCAGTGTTTCGTAGATACCTGAAACAGTGGCTCCGTTTTTCCATCCTTCGGCAACTGAAAAGTTACGTGGTTTGGGGTTTAAAGCAACTCCACCGGGACCATCGCCTTTACCTGCATCACCATGACAAGTAGCACAAGTGGTAGCAAATATCTTTTTACCTGCATCTAACTGTTCTTGACTCGCCTGAGATATCATGGTAATGTCTAATGCCTGCGAAACCATAGGGTCTTTTATCGGCAAATCCACACCTGCGAGTGAATCGGGATAGATGGGTATAAGAGTTTTATTGATGAACGAAGAGTTCAAATTGTAGATGTAATACATTCCCAAAACAACAAGTACTGCTACAACATAAGGATAGGTTGGAGCAATAAATGCAATGGGGTTCTTCAACAATTCATCAAACGAGAATTTCTTTTTTTCGGGATTAACCTGATTCATAGTGTCGTTTTCCAAAATTATAATCTAAAGTTTAAGCCGCGTTCAAGCTTGGGATCGCCCACGGCAACTTTGTTTTTGTTTTTAGCACTAAAATAAAATGCGATTATCAAAATACCTGTAGCCAATATGGGGGCAGCTATCTCTAATAGTGATGTCCACGCAAAGCCATATTGTTTTGTAAACGAAGGCATATACAACCAATAGATATCAAACATGTGAGCGAAAAACACCCACACGGATACAAACTTTAGAATCTTAGGATTCATTTTGTTTTTCTTTGGCAATAACAATGCAAACGGAACTATAAAATGCACAACAATAAAGAGCATCGAAATTCCGAACCAAGCTCCTTTTGAACGATATATGTACCAAAAGGTTGTTTCAGGAAGATTTGCGTACCAAATCAATAAAAATTGGCTTAATGCTATGTAAGCCCAAAAGGCAACAAAGGCAAAAAGTAAGGCACCAACACTGTAGTAATGATCCTGCACCATACCGGTATGTAAATATCCGTTTTCGTTCAACTTAACAACTGCAAAAGCAATAACTGCTAACGCACCTACCATTGAACCTGAAAAAATATACACACCAAAGATGGTCGAAAACCAATGGGGTTCTATGGTCATTAACCAATCAATACCGCTGAGTGAAAGTGATATTGCAAAAATCGGGATAAACACGGCTGCCAACTTGATGTTACGAGTGGTAATTCCCTGATCTTTGGTTTCATCTTGTTTTAATGATCTTCTGGTAAACAAGAAATAAAAGAGAGTCCAGAGAGCAAAAGTCACTCCAAATCTTATAAGGAAGAACTGCTCATTAAGATACCCTGCTTTGTGGTGTACAAGATGATCATTTGCAACAATTTTAGGATCCATCCACTCAAATAAAACAGGCAAATTAAACAGAAGCGGTATTGCCAAAACAAATGTTATGGGTATTACTCCTGCAACAAATTCAATAACTCTGCGAAGTGGCACACTCCAAATTGCACCGGCGATATACTCGAGAGCAACAATAAATAATGCGCCTCCGCCAATGGTGAGTAGGAAAAAGAACACTAACATATAATTATGAACTGCTCTGTGGAAATCTGCTACCCAAAATATGGCACTCAGTAATACTCCTATTACGGTTAACGCAATTCCTATGCTGAGTACTTTGCTTGGTAATTCTTTTTTTACATAACCGGTACTAACGGACATTGTTAGCTGTCTCCTTTCTCGCTGTTGCGATATCTTCAGGACTTGCATTTTGCGCTCTTTGTAATGCACGTATGTATGTTACAACTGCCCAACGCTCTTCACGAGACATCTGTGAGGCATAAGAAGGCATTACATTTTGGCCGTTTGTGATTACATGATAAATGTTTCCATCCTTCCACTCCTGCGTAAGTTTTGCAGAGTGCAAGCTTGGTGGATTGGGGAACTGACCTCTTAAACGAGAATCACCGTTTCCAAAGTTACCATGACAAGGTGAGCAATAAGTATTATACTTTGCCTTGCCCAAATCCATGGTATGCTTATTTGCCATCAAAGGATTTGAGAGCGGTGTGGCCGGCATAGGCATTCCCATGTATTCGTAAGGAATATAGGTTTGCGCTACTGTACCTGCTACAGGCATACGGTTGGTCATTCCATCTTTAAAGAATGTTGTTTCAGATTGAGGATTCATTCTGAACTGTTTGTACATCCAATCAAAAGGAGGTAAATACATTGCTTTGTTCAATGTTACATAGGTTCCGCCTGAAACTGCAATAGCAACACCTACCAAAAGCATCACAAAACGCGGTGTTAGTGTAGGGATGTTCTCTTTTTCGGGTTCATAAATCTCACCTACCGAATGTCCGTGAAGTTGAGCAAACAAAGCTTTTACTTTTTCGACATCAAACAACGGGTCGGTTGCTTCTATAACCACACCGTATTTATCGTGCGAAACCGCAGCCATATAAGGTGTATCGTGAAGCGGATGAGCATTTCCGGGGAACTTAAAAAACAGTGCAATCATAGTGGCAACTGAAAGTGTTGTTGCCAAAAGAACCGTAACTTCAAACATTACAGGAGCATAAGCAGGCAAAGAGAACATGGGCTTTCCGCCGATAACTTGGGGATAATCTATAATCATCATATAGACTATGCCAAAAAATGCGATTGCCATTCCTGTTAAACCAAACGCTAATGTAAAAAGCGGTAGTTTACTCGGTTTTAATTTCATCGCATCATCCATGCCATGCACGGGATAAGGCGTGTTTACATCAAATTTAGTGTAACCTGCCTCAGCCA
>CALKUG010000528.1 GCA_937996765.1 uncultured Ignavibacteria bacterium | reverse complement strand
CACATTAAATAGTGCTATCACAGGCAATACTATTACTATAGAAGGTTGGTTTTATATTGTCGCTCTTGGTGAATCAGCAATGTTGGTAGGTGAAACTTTTGATGGTATGGGTGATACTGATATTAAATTTGTAATCTCAGAAAATGAAGGAACAACAGATCAAGATTTACAGGTTGGATTTTTTTCAGGTGGCAGTTTCCACAAGTTAGCACATGCTTACCCCACATTCAACACTTGGGTTCATATTGCCACTACCTATGACGGAAGCCACTTAAGACTTTACTACAATGGTGTACAAGTAGCATCCACTGCTGAAACAACATCTTTACCTGCATCAACAGGTGATTGGCGTTTAGGTCGCAGATGGGATGTAACAGGATTTGGATATTATTTTACAGGTAAAATGGATGAAATACGCATTTGGAATACAGCCCGTACAGCCTCAGAGATTTTTGATAATTACAACAAATTCGTAAGCACGAGTTCTTCAGGTTTAGTGGCTTATTATAGAATGAACCAAGGAACTGCAGGTGGTGATAATACAAGCATTACTTCTCTTACAGATGAAAAAGCAACGTATAACGGGACTTTAAACAATTTTGCTCGCACAGGGAGTACTTCAAATTTTGTTGTTTCAGCACTACCGGTAAGCAATCTCTGGTTAAAAGCTAATTTAGGAGCTTCCAGAAGTGGAGCAACTCTAACAGGATGGGAAGATCAAGCCGGCACTAATACCTTTACAGTTGTGGGTACACCTGGTATTCAATTAGAAGGTTTAAATTTTAATCGCGTTGTTAGTTTCAATAACGTATCGGACGCTGTTACTTCGCTCCCTTCCAACAGATTAGATGGGAACACATACATCACTTATGTTGATGGATTTGCGGTGTACAAACACACCAACAACAACTCAAATTTTTTAGGCAGTGTTGATCATGGTGCTAATTACGGTCCCTCAGTTTTTGCAAGCTGGGGTGCTAACACGAGTTATGTGAGCAATGGTACTTCAAGTACTTACTCGAATTTTTCTATTCTGGGACTCACAAATTCTTTTAACATAGTAAACATGGATATTTCTCCAACTTCAAGTCCTTATGCCTCAGCGCGATTTAATGCATTACCTCAAACAGTTACCGCCACAGGTTCGGGATTCAACCAACTAACTTTAAAACCCATGATTGGCGGAACAAATAACAATTCAAACATTAATGGTTGGGCTCATGCGGGTGCTGAAGTTGCTGAAATAATTCTCTTCCCGGTCAGTCTTAGTGCAACGGAAAAAAGCAAATTGGAATCATACCTCGCTGTAAAATATGGTATTTCCCTTGGGAATAATTCTTCAGCAGTTGCTTATATCAATTCTTCGGGAACAACTATTTGGGCTGCTAACTCAACCTACAAATACGATATTTTTGGTATTGGTGCAGATGAGGCAAGCCAATTATATCAAGAAAAGTCCAATAGCATTAATACAGGTAGTGGAGACGGAACCGGCCAAAGCGGTAAAGGAAATGTTGTTTTAAGCAATGCATCTTCTTTGAATAATGGCGATTTTTTGTTAGTTGGACACGATAATGCTGCATTAACTTTTTCCACAACCGAAATACCCGGAACCTTAGGAAGCTATAAGAGAGTGGCTCGCGAGTGGCTTATTGACAGAACAAATGATGTTGGTACGGTTACTCTTACGTTCGATATGACGGGTTTCTCCGGAATCACAGTGGGTGGAACAGCTGCAGATTATGCAATCTTATTAGATACCGATGGAAACTTCACTAACGGAGGAGATTCTAAAATTGATGCAACTTCACTTAGTGGCAATATCGTAACTTTTTCAAATATCACCTTACCCGATGGTCGGTACTTTACGTTTGCGGCTCAAGAATCCGCTCTCCCCGTAGAGCTAACTTCTTTCACGGGAAAAGTTTCCGAAAACTCAGTTGTTCTTACATGGATTAC
>CALKUG010000527.1 GCA_937996765.1 uncultured Ignavibacteria bacterium | reverse complement strand
AAACATTGAACAAATAGTTACAATAGCTCAATATAAATTTTTTCTATCCACCCTATTCTACCATCTAATAGCTTAATTTGTTTCCACTCACCAACTTCATCTACAATAATAATACGCGCACCTTCCACCGATTTAAACGTCTCTTTCGCTTCTGGATTTGGTAAAGCCCTAACGGATTCACCTTTTATGGTAACAACACCACGCACAACAAACTCATCGTTGTAATACCTAAACGCAAATAGTCCTACGCTCAGTGTGAAAATTAGTGCAACAAAAATAGATGAATAAAACAGATAGCGAGTAAATTCACGCCCCTTAAACCAAACGATGCCACTAAACAAAACCAGCAACACAAAAAA
Source organism: uncultured Ignavibacteria bacterium (assembly GCA_937996765.1). Lineage (GTDB taxonomy): Bacteria > Bacteroidota > Ignavibacteria > Ignavibacteriales > Ignavibacteriaceae > CALKUG01. The sequence continues at coordinate 2,448 of CALKUG010000527.1, read as the reverse complement.
TACACCCGCAGAAACAAATGCCCACATTTTTTGTGTAGCACTCATAGAAAGAAGTTTCCACCACTCAAGCAATATAAATGGTGTTATGGGTACAATTTGCTCAGGCAGCTGCGATTCTACATACGTGCGATTATGTATTGCATCCGCATATCCGGGGTCAAGTTTAATTGCTCTTTCATAATTCAAGATTGCATTAGCAGGTTTACCTACTCTGAAATAGGCATTTCCAAGATTGTAGTACAGTTGCGGCGATTCCACTCCCGTACCTAAAACGTTCTCATACTGCTCAATGGCACTTTTGTAATTTCCGGAAAGATAGCTTTTGTTAGCTTTTTCAAATTGAGATTCCGGCGAGTTTGCAATCCCAAGAACAGACAAAATAATTACCATCAAAAACGATTTCATTTATTTGCTCTCCCCTGCTTTTGTGCTCAGTTCTTCTTCAAGTCCCATAATCGAACTTACAGCACGTTCGTATAATGCTATCGGCTGATAATTATTTAAATCCACGGGAGCAAAACGGAGCATATCACAATCGGAAAGCAACTGCTTAAAGCTTACTAAACTTTCCTCTGATACTTCTTTATCGGTAAGTATTTGAATGGTTCTTTCCACTGAAAACTCCGCACGCGCAACGTTAAATCTATCTGAAATATATCCCGAAACCGCCTCGGAGAGCCCTGTGTAAAACTTCTCTTTATCCGCACCGTTAATCAGTGGTTTTACCAACTTCAATTTACCTTCAGCGAGTTTACGGGCTTTGCGCATTTTTGCTGCTATAGGATCTGCGTTTAATTGGTTATTACGTTTCACATATCCCACTAATCCGATAAATGCCAAAAGCGGAATAATGAAGGAGGCATAGAGAAGTGGCGAGGCGAGCACTGTATCACCTCTGTGAGTGAAGGATGAGGATGTTTTTGCAATAGGACGAATATCGTTACCCAATCCTTGATTTACCGCATCATCGTTTACAATTGCTGATGCATTTTCAACATTGAGTGTAAAACTACTACCCGTTAAGGTTTCGTATTTTTTCGCCGCCAAATTGAAAAAAGTAAATCTTATGGGTTCTACTTCAAACGAACCACTTTGGCGTGGTACAAATAAAAACTTAAAAACTTTTGTTCCTGCTACAGGTGAATACGAACTAATCGTCTCTTCTACTTGTGGTTCATACCGTTCAAATGACTGTGGTAACTCAAGTTCCGGTAATGTAAGTAATTTAATATTCCCTTCGCCCCTAAGTGTAACTGTAAGGGTAACAGATTCATTACGTTTTACTTTTTGTTTATCGAAGGATGCGGTCATGGTAAAATTGCCAACTGCACCAGTGAAATAAGCTCCTGCCCCTTCGGGCAAGGGTTTTACATCTATTACCAAGGTATTTGAGACAGCATCGTAATTAACAGTTTCTGTCTGTCGGAAAAATGGATTACTAAAAAATCCACCCTTTTGTTGTTTCTCAATAATAACCGGAAGAGTAAGGGCAAATGGTGTAACTTTCAGTTTCCCTGTTTCGGTTGGGAATAACGCGGCACGTTTTAATGTGCCAATTTTGAACATCTTCCCCTGATACACTCCATCCTGAAGTGTAACGTTTCCACCATCCTCAATTTCCTCAGCCCAAAACCCTTGGTATGAGGGAAGCTTGATGTTTGAGGGATACGAGAAATTCAAACGAGTATAAAGCTTGTAGTCAACGTTTACTTGCTCGCCTACATACACACTTGTTTTGTTTGCGTTGGCATTGATAAATAAATTCTCTTTAATCTGGGCGTTCAAATCACCTTCGGCACTTGGCTCAGCACTTTTTCTGGTTCCGGCTTCTACGGTAATTGTTACGGGGTCGGTTCGTAAGGTTTTGCCTTTATAATTGATCGAAGCCGAGCCAATGGTAAATTTACCCGGTTGCGATGCTTGAATATAATAGGAATACGCGCGCGAGGCAGTTGTTTGTCCGTTTACGTAGGACATCGAAGTAGAAGTATTAGGCCCACTAAGCACTTGAAAGCCCTCAAAATTTGGGAGCTTCAAATCTGTTAAACCGTTAACATCACTACCTGAAAAAGAGAATTGAATAATAACATACTCTTCAGTGCTCACCCTTGTTGTGTTAACGGTGGCTCTGAATGTCTGAGCACCAACCTGCAGAACAAATAACAGAAGGATAAATGCTAATGCCTTCTTCATTTCTACCAGTCCTTCTCGGGGTTGCTACCGGTAGCTTGTTGCTTACGCAGCTTTTTCTGCAAATCTTTTTCGTTGTTTTTTAAAGCATCTAATATACGCTGAGCATCCTGTTTTGAGATTTTTGGTTGCTTGGATTGCTTAGTATTGTCTTTATCTTTGTTCTGATCGTTTTTGTTTTGATCTTGTTGATTCTGCTTATCGTTCTGCTTATTCTCGTCGTTTTTCTTGTCGTTATTTTTTTGATCGTCTTTATTC
>CALKUG010000526.1 GCA_937996765.1 uncultured Ignavibacteria bacterium | reverse complement strand
CGAATGTTGACCCCCCGATTGTAACGGTTTCGGTGGGATACCCCGGTGCAAACTCTGATATTATTGAATCGCAGATTACCGAACCATTGGAAGAATCCATTAATGGTATTGCGGGTATCCGTTCGTTAACTTCGGTTTCGCGTGACGGACGTTCGAACATTACGGTTGAGTTTACACTGGAGACCGATATGGAAGCCGCAGCAAACGATGTGCGCGACCGTGTTGCTCGGGCACAATCGCAATTGCCTCCGGATGCAGATCCGCCTACGGTTGCAAAGGCCGATGCGGATGCAAACCCTATTTTATTTATCAATTTTTTGAGCGAAACCCGTCCCTTGCTTGAGCTTTCTGCGATGGCGAACAATCTGGTTAAGGAACGGATGCAAACCATTCCCGGTGTTTCGAATGTGCAGATTTGGGGTGAAAAAAGATATGCAATGCGTTTATGGCTCGACCCCGTTAAAATGGCCACGCGAGGCGTAACGCCTGCTGAGGTACGCGCTGCTCTTAGCTCTGAGAACATAGAGTTGCCTTCGGGTAGAATTGAAGGGGCTAACACGGAGATGACCGTGCGCACGCGCGGTAGATTTATTACCGTGGAAGAATTTAACGCCATGATTATCAAATCCACGGGTGGTACGTTGGTGCGACTTTCGGATATCGGCTACGCACAAATGGGAGCCGAAAACGAGTATTCGATTCTTAAACGCGAAGGCGTTCCTATGGTGGGTGTGGTTCTTATTCCTCAACCCGGCTCCAACCATATTCAGATTACCGACGCGGCTTATAAACTTCTTGAACAGATTAAGCGCGATATCCCCAAAGATGTTGAGGTGGGTATTGGCTTCGATACCACGGAGTTTATTCGCAAATCTATTTCGGAAGTTGAAGAAACCATTTTTATTGCACTTGCTTTGGTAATAGCCATTATCTTTTTATTCTTGAGAGATTGGCGCACAACGCTTATACCAATTCTTGCAATTCCTGTTTCGCTTATCGGTGCATTTTTTATTATGTACTTGATGGGTTTTACTATCAACGTTTTAACGTTGCTTGGGCTGGTGCTTGCCATTGGTATTGTGGTGGATGATGCAATTGTGGTGATGGAAAATATCTTCCAAAAAATTGAAGAAGGCATGAAGCCCACCGAAGCTGCAATGGCAGGGAGTACCGAAATATTTTTTGCGGTTGTTTCCACAACTATAACACTTGCCGCGGTATTTTTGCCCATTATTTTCTTGGAAGGTTTAACGGGCAGATTGTTCCGCGAG
>CALKUG010000525.1 GCA_937996765.1 uncultured Ignavibacteria bacterium | reverse complement strand
ACCATTAGTAATAGGCATTTTTGTATTTGGGATTGAAGGTTGCGAGAAAAGAGTTGAATTAATAGAAAGAGCAAAGAGTACGTAAGCTATAAAAAGTTTCATCTTGTTCCTTTGTGAAAATTTGAATTACGAGAATACTGCATTAATTGCACGGTATTTCTGTGGGGCTAACTCAAATTCTTAAAAGAATAAAAATGTAAATTAGGACAGGTTGGTTAAAGCGAAAGCTTTTTCAAATGAGAGAAGAAGAGGGCATGCGTTTGTTATAACACGTATTATTATAAAATAGTTCTCATATATTTTCAGTCAAGTTTTACCAGATAATATAAACAACAAAGCCCCCATTTTGGGGGCTTTGTGTAAATAGACGGTATGATAGTGGTGGTTACTCGAGTCTTGAATCACGAGTTTACTCGTGGTGAAATCCCGAATTTATTCGGGACCGAGTCCCTTCTCACTCACTTACTTCAAATCGTAACGATCTAAATTCATAACCTTATGCCAAGCGGCTACAAAATCGTTAACAAATTTTTGTTTGTTATCGGCTTGCGCATACACTTCGGCAATGGCACGGAGTTGCGAGTTGGAGCCAAAAACGAGGTCGAAACGAGTTCCTATCCATTTTTGTTCGCCTGTTTTGGAATCACTTCCGCCAAATGCATCACCATGCGGCGAAACCACTTTCCACGTGGTACCCATATCGAGCAAGTTTACAAAAAAGTCGTTGCTTAGGGTACCCACATTTTTAGTGAAAACACCATAGTTAGTCTTTTTGTAATTTGCGCCAAGAACACGGAGTCCGCCAACAAGCACAGTCATTTCAGGGGCAGTGAGTTTTAACAGTTGTGCTTTATCTAATAACAGCTCTTCGGCGGGAACCGAGTAAACGGTTTTTTGATAATTGCGGAAACCATCGGTTTGGGGCTCAAGCACCGCAAACGACTCAACATCGGTTTGTTCAATTGTGGCATCGGTTCTGCCTGCAGTAAAAGGCACGGTTACATCAAATCCGCCAAGCTTTGCCGCGTGTTCAATAGCTGCAGCACCTGCAAGAACAATAAGATCTGCCAAAGAAATCTTTTTACCGTTTGATTGTGCTGCATTGAACTCGGATTGAATTCCTTCAAGCACTGTAAGCACTTTTGCGAGTTCTTCGGGATGATTAACAGCCCAATCTTTTTGCGGAGCTAATCTGATTCGAGCACCGTT
>CALKUG010000524.1 GCA_937996765.1 uncultured Ignavibacteria bacterium | reverse complement strand
GAGAAATTTGGTGCAAATACCATGAGGATTTACGTGGTGCAGAGGTCTATTTAATTCAATCTACCAATGCACCGGCTGATAACATTCTCGAATTACTTGTTATGATTGATGCAGCACGTCGTGCGTCCGCAAAAACTGTTGTGGCGGTTATTCCTTATATGGGTTATGCCCGGCAGGATAGAAAAGACCAACCTCGCGTTCCAATAACTGCAAAATTATTTGCAAATATGCTTACATCCGCAGGATGCGACAGAGTAATCTCGATGGATATACACTCCGCGCAAGGACAAGGTTTTTACGATATACCTTCCGATATGCTGAGCAGCATTCCGATTTTTTACGGGCTGTTTGAAGAATTACGCGATTCACTGGTTGTTGTTGCCCCAAATGTTGGTCGCATAAAAATGGCAAGAAACTATGCTGAGCTTTTCGACAAACAATTTGCGATTATGGATAAGAGAAAAAATGTTGACGATGATTATGACATTTCGATAATCGGGAATGTGGAAGGTCAAAATGCGCTTGTAGTTGATGATTTGATTGACTCAGGAAAAACACTCTCCCAGGTGGTACATAGTTTGAAAGCACACGGGGCTTTAAAAATTTTCGCAGCCATAACACACCCTCTGTTTTCCGGAAACGCTATTTCGATTGTTAAAGACCTTGACATAGAACAACTCTATGTTTCGGACACTATCTCCATTGAAGGGAGACAACTTCCTCCGAATGTAACCGTGCGTTCGTCGGCAAAATTATTAGCTGAAGCAATTTATAGAATAAGTAAAGACGAGCCCATTAGTCCTCTGTTTAATGTTACAAAAAAGGCCAAGTAACCTCTGATGAAATTATTGCAGCAGTACATAACCCTACTTAGGCCTCATCAATACATCAAAAACTTATTTGTTTTTGCGCCGTTACTATTTTCGTTTAAGTTTTATCACATGATAGCTGTGGAAATGGCACTTTTGGCATTTCTCTGCTTTTCACTGCTTTCAAGTTCGGTATATATACTGAATGATATCAAGGATGTAGAAGAAGATAAACAGCACCCTGAGAAAAAATTCCGTCCCATTGCTAACGGAGTGATTTCAGTAACTTCCGGTTATTTACTCTCGGTGTTATTGATGGCGGTTTCTCTTGCTGCGTCGTACTTTATAAGTCTCGAAGTTTTTGGTGTAATGTTTTTTTACTATTTACTCAATGTTGCTTATAGCTTAAAACTAAAACACATTCCTATTATTGATATTTTTATAATTGCCACTGGTTTTGTGCTCCGTATTTTTGCAGGTGCAAAAGCAATATCAGTTGAACCAACCGACTGGATAATATTAGTAACCTTTTTGCTTTCACTCTTTTTAGCCTTGGCTAAAAGACGTGATGATGTTATTCTTAAAGCAAGCGGATTAGCCACAAGAAAAAATGTTTCAGGGTATAACCTTGAGTTTCTTAACGGTGGTATGATTATTATGGCGAGCGTTGTTATCGTGAGTTATATCATGTACACCGTAAGTCCAAACGTTGTGGAAAGATTTGGCAACCGCTACCTTTATCTTACAACAGGCTATGTAATTCTTGGCATACTCCGCTACTTGCAATTGGCTTTTGTTGAGAATAAGGGCGGAAATCCCACTAAACTCTTATGGAAAGACCGCTTTTTACAGATTACCATTATATTGTGGTTAGTAACATTTTTGGTGATGATAAGTTGAGTTTAGTCCTACGATATGGTTTGTTTGCCGCTATTGCAATTTTTGTTAACATAGTTACTCAACAATTAGTAACCATGGCAACTGTTTCGATGGGAGTTAATGGTATGCTCGACCATCTTTCACATTATATGGGTTTATTAGCCGGAACTTTAGCAGGACTTGTAGCCAAATATATTTTGGATAAAAAATATATTTTCTTTTATAAGGAAAGCTCCAAGAAGGATGATGCTAAGAAATTTTTTATTTACAGTATTATGGGTGGTGTAACCACCATTGTTTTTTGGGCTTTTGAGCTAGGGTTTTACCATGTATTTAATTCTGAAGTTATGAAATATGTAGGAGCGGTAATAGGTCTCAGTATAGGTTACTATATCAAATATCATTTAGACAAACGTTTTGTGTTTAGAGTAGTATGAAAATTAGCAATTGGGGCAACTTCCCCGTAGTTGATGTTCAGGTTGATTCCGTTTCGACAATTCCCGAAATACAATCTTCCGTACTTGAAAGTGTCGAGTGCATTGCACGTGGGTTGGGGAGATGCTACGGTGATAGTGCCCTTGCGGCAAAAATAATTGATATGCAGGGCTTGAACAGAATTCTATCTTTCGATCCGCAAACCGGAATAGTTGAATGTGAGGCAGGGGTTTCCTTAAAAGATTTAATAGATGTTTTCCTCCCTAAGGGATGGTTTTTGCCTGTAACGCCCGGTACAAAGTTTGTAACCGTTGGTGGTGCAATAGCAAGCGACGTGCACGGAAAAAATCACCACAAAGTTGGAAGTTTTTCGAGTCATACTCTTTCCTTCACACTTCTTACCGAAAATGGCGAGATTCTATTTTGCTCTGATAATCAGAACAAGGAGATCTTCCATGCAACATTTGGCGGTATGGGTTTAACAGGTATTATTCTTACGGCCAAGGTTCAACTAAAACCCGTTGAAACTGCTTTTATTGCACAAGAAACCGTAAAGGTTAAAAATCTCGAACATATGATAGAGGTTTTTGAACAATCCGAGCCATTTACCTATTCGGTGGCTTGGACGGATATTCTCAGCTCAGGTTCATCACTTGGTAGAGGTGTAATGATAAGGGGTGAACACGCAACGCTCGATCAGTTAAACGAAAAACAAAAATTAACTCCCTTTACCATCCCCAAAAAACCAACTGTAACTTTACCCTTTTATTTACCACAGTTTGTGTTAAATTCTTTAACTGTGATGGCGTTTAATGCATTATATTTTGGAAAAACTCCGGCAGGAACTAATAAATCCATTGTTGATTACGATTCGTTTTTTTACCCGCTTGATATAGTGCACCAATGGAATCGTGGTTACGGTAAACGTGGTTTTACTCAATATCAATTTGTAATTCCAAAGGAATCGGGATTAAATGCCCTGCGAGAGATTTACACCGCCATTCAACAAAGCGGACAGGGTTCGTTTTTGGTAGTTTTAAAATTGTTTGGCGAACAAGAGGGAATTCTAAATTTTCCCAAACGTGGTTACACTCTTGCCCTTGATTTTGCAATAAAGCCTCAGCTATTTCCTTTGTTAGATGCCTTAGATGAAATCGTTAAAAAATATGATGGCAGACTGTATCTGACTAAAGATGTAAGAATGTCAAAGGATATGTTCGATTTTGGTTATCCCCAACGCGAATTGTTTGAAACTATTAAAAAGACTACAAATGTTACGGGCAGATTTTCTTCATTACAAGCAAAGAGATTAGGTTTATGAGTACAAACAATAAATTAGTTTTAGTAATTGGTTCTACTTCCGACATCGCTCGTGCAACAGTAAAAGAATTCGCTCAAAACGGATATTCCTTTATTCTTGCCGCACGAAATCCCGAGCAAGCTGAACGAGATGCCAAAGATATTGCTATTCGTTTTAGTGTTGAGTGTTTCGTAAAAGAACTGGATGTTGCAAAGTTAGAAACTCATACAGCTTTTGTTGATTCATTAAGCGCTTTACCCGAAATTGTTATTTGTGTTGCGGGATATTTAGGAAATCAAGAGCTTGCACAAGCTGATACTATTGAAGCCGAGAAAATTCTTGTTACTAACTTTAACGGATGTATATCCATTCTCTCACCACTTGCCGAGAGAATGAAACAACGCGGTTCCGGCTGCATTATTGGTATTAGCTCAGTTGCCGGCGACCGAGGCCGTGCAAGTAATTTTTATTACGGCAGCGCCAAAGCAGGGTTTACTGCCTATCTCTCGGGATTAAGACAATACTTGGGTCAGTTTGGTGTTTCTGTGCTTACAGTAAAACCGGGTTTTGTGGCTACTAAAATGACAAAAGGACTACCCCTCCCCAAACCCTTAACGGCCCTACCTGAAGAAGTGGCCAAAGATATGTTTCGAGCATACACAAAAGGCACTTCAGTTCTTTACACTAGATGGTTCTGGAGATATATTATGCTTATTGTAAAGTTGGTTCCTGAATTTATTTTTAAGAAGGTTAAAATGTAATTCTCTTATGGAAAAACAAGGATTAGCACTTTTTGATTTTGATGGAACAATTACCCGAGGAGATAGCTTTGGATTGTTTCTGAAACGCTCCGTGAGTAAACTGCAACTGTTGAAAGGGTTTTTTGTTTTACTTCCAAACTTGGTGGCATTTAAAACAAGTTTGATTTCCAACGAGCGAGCTAAACAAAAAGTAGTGAAGCACTTTTTTAGGAATTACGACTATAACAACCTCTGCGCACTTGGTGAAAAAGTTGCACTGAATAATTTAAAATTCATCGTTAAAGATTCTGCACTTAAACAAATAGAAAAGCACAAACAACAAGGGGATAGAATTGTGGTTGTTTCTGCTTCGCTCGAAATATGGTTAAAACCTTGGTGTGATAGTATGGGGCTTGAGTTAATTGCGACAAAGCTTGAAACGGTTGATGGGAGAATAACCGGGAAATTCCTTACCCCTAATTGTTATGGTCCTGAAAAAGTACGACGTGTTAAAGAGTTAATCCCTAACTACGACCAGTATTCACCTATTTCCGCATATGGCGATTCACGTGGCGATCGCGAGCTACTCGCTATGGCGGATCTCCCACATTACAGAAGTTTTTCTTAGTTTTACTTGTCTATTCTGTAGAGCACTGACCGTGGATTCTCCGAATAAATTACTCGTGTTAATCCCGGAGGATTAATTGTTATATCTAACAAAGCTCTATATTCCGGCCTCATTTGTGCTTCATACATTCCGAAATACAGATAATCAACTTTTTTACTTTTGAGTGTTGAAATTAATTCATCATAGGAATTTGCCATCGGCAATAGCTCGAACTCCATATTGGTATAATATGCTATGTGCGGCTTTCTTGAAGCAATTTTTTTCCCTTTAAATTCAGTGGGAACATTGGCATGATACCAATCCGCAACTTGTACAATTTCCACAGGACCTGAATCAATATTTTGAGAATTAAACTCATACGATTTAGCAAAGGAAACCCCCACCATTACTGCGCTGATAACAACAAATAAAGGTATGAGTGCTTTACCGCTTTTAGATTTTTGATAAATTACATACATCGGGTAAGCAGCAAGCAATGCATAAAAAGGAATAAGCATCATGGAGAAGCGTTCCGAGTAAAACACCAATGTAAGAATTGCAAAAAACAGAAGATTAAAAATCAAAAAAGATAATTGCTTTCTTTCGGGACGTTTTATCAAAAACGAAACAACACCTGCAACTATAAAAATACCAAAAAACGAACCCATCAATACCGTTACATCTTTACCAAAATTATCCACAGAGTTGGAAGCTATGTGCGAGAAAAACTTTCCCACATCTCGAAAAATTAAGTCTGTGAGTGATG
>CALKUG010000523.1 GCA_937996765.1 uncultured Ignavibacteria bacterium | reverse complement strand
TTCAGAATTTCAGGGTCGAACTCCACGGTGTTTTTTATAACTTCGCGGTATTTGGCATTTTCTTCTTTCATAAACATGTGCATAAAGGCACTGTTATATACTCTATGCATACCAAGAGTACGCACAAAATATCCTTCCATAAGCCAAAAAGCTTCTGCCAATAATAGAGTATTTGGTAACTCTTTAGTCATTCTATCTACTACTTCACGCCAAAACTCGATTGGCATAGCATTGTCGAATTGTTCACGAGTAATTGCATAGTCCGAGCGCGAGGGTATTGCCCCGCCTTGTCCGGGTTGTGGATACCATAATCTTGAATAATGCTTTTTAGCGAGAGTCATCGCTGCATCAAACCGAATAATTGGGAATTTTCTTGCCACACTCATAATGGTTTGTATAAGAGCTTCTCGCACTTCAGGCATTAACAAGTTGAGTTGTGCGGTGTCGTTCCACGGCATATTCGTTCCGTCGTTACCGTGATAAATATACCTTACTTCACCCGAGTGATTGTTAATATATTGGAAGACTACTGCTGCATCTTGTTTAGTGTAGTATTTGTCTTCGATACGTATTTGAATAGCGTGGTCATCAGAAAGGTCAGGACCCGTGAAAGTGTACCCGGGGTAAGGTGCTGTAGGAGCTTGTATAAAAAACTGAGGATTTTTTAACATCCATGCTGAGAAAATACCAGTATGGTTTGGTACCATATCACTTGCCAGTCGAATCCCTCTCGAGGCACAGCGCACTCTTAAGTTTTTGTAAGCCTCTTCGCCGCCCAATTCATTTGCAATATCATAATCGTAGAGCGAGTAAGCACTTGAGGCAGCATCCGGATTTCCGCAAAACTGTTTCACTTTACGAGATGCTGTGCTTCGTTCCCATACGCCTATTAACCAGAGAGCATTAAAATTTGCCTTAGCAAGTTTATCTAATTCTTGGTCTGGTATTTGGTCTAAACGGGTAATGGAAACACCATACATTTTCGTGAGCTGGTCCAACCAAACGGATGTATTCTTTGCAATCATTACTACATTGGGCATCCAATCCAAATCCTCGGTAAACTTCTCTTCTTCTAAATAGCTGAGAGACACTTCATCTATTTCGTATTTTTTTCCTGCCGCTAATTTTTTCCTCATTTCCTCCATTGCTTCCGAATCCATACCGGGGAACGATGGAACCGGAGGCGTGCCTTTGCCCGCAGGTCGCATAAAAATCTTAGTATCTTCTCTTAAAAGGTCCATACCTGTCAAAATCAGAAGCTTAACCTGTTCTGTAAATACCTCCGACCAATGCTCTTCGAGAATTCTGAGTAACCCCTCGATATTATCAATGTGAGAGAGAATTAATTCCTCAAAGCCATCTATTAAAGGCAGCTGATTAAAGCGAATGGGTTTTTCTTTTCGGAAGAACTCTTTAGCAGTGTTTATAAACTTGGTAAACTGTACCTCTTTAACCAATGGGGAATTATCAAAAAGCTCTTTAAGATTTTTGAAACTTGGGTTGATGTTTTCGAAATGAAGCAACAACAACTCTTCAAGAATAATCTCTTTATTGCTTTTGCCTTCGGTTTTGGATTCCACATATTCATCAACGGTTTGCGATCCCATATACACGGCAAGTGGGGGGAAGCGTTTCACAAATTCACGCTGTAGTTTTGCAAGTGTTGCTTCACCAAATGTTTGCGAAAGGTACTTCAAACCTCTCTCATACACTCCCTGATTTTCCTTTTCTTCATATGTGCGAAGTATCAGGTGGAATATTTCGTGCAATAATCCGAGAGCATTAATTTGTCCGGGAGTAACGTATTTATCAAAAACGTTTTCGCTCTCGCGTGTAAAATTAATTTTCTGCGCAAGCAATCGAGCTTGAGCAAAATTCGATATTATTAAATTTCCTCTTACTGAATACATATTACCTTCGATGCCGTATTTGGCTCTTGCCTCAATGGCAATATGAAATTCGTATAATACTTTTGACGAAATACTTATTTGGGTAATTTCAAAAAACATATTTTACCTAACAATTCATAAACCTTAGACTCCCTTTTTGTAAAAGGGGCGTTCTTAAAATACTTAGTGCTAAAAATTAACAATATGATTATTCTCTACAAAGTGCCACTGTGTAAGGCACATGTAGAACCTACCCAGGTTTTGTTTTTATTAAAGTCCACTCCCATCATCGCACCCTTGCTGAGTCGGACTAAATTATTTACAATTTTTGGGGAATCATCCCATAACACCATCATACGGATCTCGGCTTTAGCAGGTTCATCCGGGGTCTCAATGATGGGGGCGTATTCTATTTTTTTCTGTAGTATGTAATTTTGCTTATCTCTAATTGCTTCTATCTTTTCGCGAGTTAACGAAACATCCACACCCGTTCCAGCAAACGAGAAAAGTGGTTTAAGCACATAATCCGTAAGATTTTCAGGGATTTGTTTAACATCGTTCAAAAATTTGCATTCAGGTACATAATCCCCTCTCAAAAAAGGTAAAGTGAATTTAGAGATTTTATAGTACCAATGCGGGTGTCCCACCCAAGTAAAATTATAGTCTCTCTTAAAATTAAAAGGGAATTGAATCTGTTTACGTTCGAGCTCGTCGAAAATCACTCGGTTATAAATTCTTTTTATCCTTTTGTATTTTGCGCCATCCTTATAGTAGAGAGAGTCTTTGTCTGTTACAAGTTCACGAAGGTTAATGGTTTTAATACCCAATAACTTTTCCGTCATTGCAAAGTCAATTCGCGTTTTTTGCAAATGTGGGTCAATCTCTAATAAGATTACTTGCTCGGGATCTTCATCTCCAACAATTGCCTTTTTTAACAACGCTGTGTAAGATTCTTTGTCAAATCCGCTGAAGTATGAAGTCAATCCGTTTAGCTCCTTGAAATGCTGGTGCAAAGTCTCAAGAAAAAATACCTGGTAGCCATACATCGAGGGGAAACCTTGCAACTCAATGAGTTGAGGAACAATTTCACCCTTGTCATTTTTTGTAAGGGCAAAATCAACTTGTAAAAAAAGTGGGTGGTCATCTTCTCCGCCCATTGTATAATTTGCAGGAAGTGCATCCTGCGAGTATATTGAATAAGCGATTGATTGCAATTGCTCAATGATATCAGCAGTAGCATTTTTAAGTCGTGCTACAACATCATCCTCTAAAAACAGTGGTGCCTCGGCTACTCGGAAGTCGGTAGGATATTCAGTAATGGAATCCAACGACTGCATAAATCCCGCGAAACGCTCTTCAGAAAATGATGAGTAATAGTTTTTGCGTATTTGCTCTATCATAACAGTTTTACTCCGGATTTGATAGTTTTGTGTTGCTTACCGATGATCAACTCCAAGACCGTGATGTGTTTCTTGAATAATGTAATCAACAACGCTTTTAATGTCGTACGATTGTTGCCAGACCGCAAGCTGTCTATCTGCACCGGTTCCCATTTCAATCATCTTGTGTATGTATTGCAATTCCTCACGACTGCCAAGTTCATCCACAACATCATCAACAAACTCGAGCAATTCATACACTAAGTTAATGGTCGAAACTTCTTCTTGTTTACCGAAATCTATCAGCTTACCTGAGATTCCATGCCTTGCAGCTCTGAATTTATTTTCAGAAATAAGTGCTCTACGATATAAGCGGAAACCAAGATTTTGTTTTAACAATTTGTAGAGTTTAACAACCACGGCCTGCATTAACGCAGTGAGAGCAATGGTTTCATCTGCGCGCATTGGTATATCGCATATACGGAACTCTATAGTTGGAAAGAACGGGTGAAGACGTATATCCCACCAAATCTTCTTTGCGTTGTCTATGCAATTTGTTTTGATAAGCAAATTCACATAGTTATCGAACTCTGATATACTTACAAAATAATCGGGTATGCCTGTACGTGGAAAGCGGTCGAATACCTTTGTTCTATAGGATTTAAATCCGGTGTTTCTACCGATCCAGAACGGTGAGTTTGTGCTGAGTGCAAATATGTGCGGTAAGAAGTAACGAACAGCATTCATTATATGAATTGCAGCTTCACGGTTATCAAAACCCACGTGTACATGCAATCCAAAAATAAGATTAGCTCGGGCAACCAGTTGCATATCATCAACAACTTCTTTATACCTTGGGTTTTCTGTTATCCGTTGATCTTTCCAATGTGCAAAGGGGTGCGTTCCGGCAGCGGCAATACGTAATCCGTTTTTATTCGCTAACTTCGCAAGCTCAGTTCTTAAATTCACAACTTCACGACGAACCTCCGTAATATCCTTACATATCTTCGTACCTGTTTCAACAACAGATTGATGCATCTCTTGCTTGATGTGTTCTTTAAGTATTATTTTCCCTTCTTCAAAAATCTCATGGATATGTGATTTAAGATCTCGTGTTACAGGGTCAATAATCTGAAATTCTTCTTCAACTCCTAAGGTAAATAATTTCTTCTCGGACATAACAATCTCATTTCCTTCTTTGTGGCATATGTTTTACTTTACTGTGGAGGTAACAAACTCACCCCACGTTGTATTAAACTGTCCGGGTTTATGAGCTTTAGCGCGTCTTATCGCCATTTGAGCAGCTGTTTCCACAATCCATTCAAAGTTCTCATTACCAACCGAGTTTAAGTCTGCATCTGGTGCGGGATTGCAAAAATCTATTGCATAAGGAATGCCTTCACGAACTGCCAACTCAACTGTGTTAAAATCGTAACCAAGTATTCTGTTTAGCTTCAGTACTGAGTCTTCAAGTGATGCAATAAATTTCTTTTCGTACTGTTTGGGATTCCTTACATAGCGGAATTCATGCGGTTGACGTGGGTCGTATTGCATAATGTGCACATCTTTTCTGTCGAGAGAATAGCAACGGAAATAATCGGTAAATTCTATTTCCTCTTGTAACATCATTACCAATTTACCGGTCTCTTTGTAAGCAGTAAAAAACTCCTCACGGTTAGTTACACGATACACATTTTTCCATCCACCTCCTGCAAAAGGTTTGAAGTAAGCGGGGAATCCTACATATTTAAAGATGCCTTCCCAATCCATTGGGTATGCCAAATTGGTGAATGACTGTTCACTGGTATCATCGGGGTGTTCTTGTGAGGGAAGAATTACCGTTTTAGGCACGGCAACACCTACTTTTAATGCAAGTCCGTTGTTGATAAATTTATCATCGGCACTCCACCAAAAAGGATTGTTGATTACAGCAGCGCCTGTTAATGCTGCGTTCTTTAATGCCGCTCTATAAAAGGGAACATCCTGCGAGATTCTGTCTATGATTACGTCGTAACCAAGTGGAACGCCTTGTACAATCTTATCAATTTTTACGGCTTCCGCTGTTATTCCTTTTATTTTCTTCTCGTTTATTCTCTCAACAAATGCTTGAGGGAATGTGCGTTCTTTTCCAAATAAAATGCCAATTTTCTTCATAGCTCTCTCTCGCTTATTTCGTC
>CALKUG010000522.1 GCA_937996765.1 uncultured Ignavibacteria bacterium | reverse complement strand
CGATGGATCTAAATCTGAGAGGATTGAAACTACAAAGAGGAGAATTCAAGCTACACGCGACGAAAGAAATCTTCGCGAAGAAGAATACAAACAAAATGCCGAAGAAGTCTATCAAACCTTTTTAGCAAAATTAGAACACATCTACGATACTCATTAAAAATAAAATTTAACAATACTTAAAAAAAACAAGGTTACTATGAACGTATTAGTTACCGGTGGTGCCGGTTACATTGGCTCACACACCGTATATGCATTAATTAAGCAAGGACACACGGTGGTGATTTTTGATAATCTTTCGAGAGGACATAGGGAAGCGGTTCACCCAAATGCAGCTTTTTTTGAAGGTGATTTGTTGAACTCGGAATCGTTAGACAAGGCTTTTGAGCAACATTCTATAGATGCAGTTATTCATTTTGCGGCTTTTGCTTATGTAGGTGAATCAGTTGCAGACCCGGAAATGTATTATACCAACAATGTTGTTGGTAGTTTTAACTTACTTAAAAGTATGCGCAAAGCCGGTGTAAAAACTATTGTGTTCTCATCTACTTGCTCGATTTACGGTAATACCGAGATTATACCCATTAGTGAAACCAATCCTATTGGCCCTATAAATCCCTACGCAAAAACTAAATATATTATTGAACTTATGTTGCAGGATTATGCGCTCTCCTATGGATTCCATTATGTTGCTTTACGTTATTTCAATGCTGCAGGAGCTTCTTTAACGGGAGAAATTGGAGAGAGTCACGAACCTGAATCACACCTTATACCTTTAGTGCTGTTCACCTTGCTGAACAAAAACAAAGAGATAAAAGTGTTTGGCGAAGATTACCCAACAGAAGATGGTACCTGCATCCGAGATTACATTCATGTTGATGACCTCGCAGATGCTCATTTACGTGCTGTAGATTATTTGATAAATGGTGGTGAATCTACCATTGTTAATCTCGGAACCGGAGCAGGGAACAGTGTACATGAAGTTATAACAAAATCCGAAGAAATTACGGGTTTACCAATACCTAAAGTTGTTGTTGAACGGCGTGCAGGCGATCCGGCAATCCTTATTGCCGATAATAACAAAGCTAAGACGGTATTGGGATGGAACCCAAAGTATGGGATTCAGGAAATACTTGAAACAGCATGGAAGTGGCATAAAAATCCGAAATACTAATAATGGCCGTTAACTGTAGAACGTGTGAGTATTTCTTGATTACCTGGCAGAGTAGCATGCCTTACGGATGCAAAGCCCATGGTTTTAAATCCAAGCAATTGCCGTCGCTTGTTGTTGCTAAATCGAGTGGGATTGAGTGTCTGATGTTTAAGCCAAAAATTAAAAAGCCGCCGGG
>CALKUG010000521.1 GCA_937996765.1 uncultured Ignavibacteria bacterium | reverse complement strand
GAAGTTTGTTATAAAAATTTCTTAAATTGCTTAGAAATGTTTTGACAAACTATGAACTTCCAGATTAAGAAAACAAATAATGCAATCATATTCACGCTCAACGAGAAGCGGCTTGATGCGTATATATCAGGATTAGTAAAAAACGAGTTTGCTGAAATTACGAAAACAGGAAATAGTGTAAATCTGGTTATTGATTTGAATAAAGTAGAGTCTTGCGACAGCTCGGGATTGAGTGCGTTGCTGGTAGCAAATCGCCTGGTAACCGGAAAAAGCGGTGCGTTACGCATTGTAACGGCATCACCCAAAATTCAAACACTCATAAAGATTACCCAACTCGATAAGGTTTTAACCCTCAACTCAACAGTGGAAGAAGCCCTTTCTGAGATTTAGGAAAGGAAGTACCCTTGTCCGTTCTCGACATCATTATTATCACCGCCTTTTTAACTATGGTTGCCGGCTGGGGAATACTCAGTGGTGGCAAACAAAAATCCGTTAAGGATTATTTTCTCGGCGCATCCGAAGTACCTTGGTATGTTGTAACATTTTCAATTGTTGCGGCTGAAACAAGTGCCCTAACATTCATATCCATACCTGGATTAGCATATCTCACCAACCTTAATTTCCTACAAGTTACCATTGGGTATTTGTTAGGTAGAATAGTTATTGCCAAATTTTTACTACCCGAGTATTTTAAGGGTGACTTAACTACAGCATATATGTTTTTGGAAGGAAGGTTTGGAACCACAACCCGAAGGTTTGCTTCCATTGTTTTTATTGTAACGAGAGTTGCATCAGACGGAGTACGATTGTTTGCTACAGCAATTCCGTTAAAAATTTTATTAAATATTGAATACCCTTATGCGATCATAATTGTTGCTGCTGTTTCGCTTGTTTACACTTTTACCGGTGGACTTAAAAGCGTAATCTGGGTTGATGCTATTCAGATGTTTGTGTATCTGGGTGGTGCTATAGTT
Source organism: uncultured Ignavibacteria bacterium (assembly GCA_937996765.1). Taxonomy (GTDB): domain Bacteria; phylum Bacteroidota; class Ignavibacteria; order Ignavibacteriales; family Ignavibacteriaceae; genus CALKUG01. The sequence goes on along the minus strand of CALKUG010000521.1, from coordinate 2,056 downwards.
TCGGGTATTTTTATTCTTAACGCCCTACCCGGCGGATTTTCGTACGCTTTACAGTACGGTGCAGAAGCAGGAAAGTTTGAAGTATTTAATTTGGGTTTTGAGGGAGGTATTGCAGAGTTTTTCAGTAAACCCTATACCTTAGTAGCGGGATTGTTAGGCGGTGCTTTTCTTTCAATGGCTTCGCATGGAGTTGATCAGACAATAGTTCAGCGTTTAATGTCAACCGGAAAGTTGAAATCTGCACAGCGTGCTCTTATTGGCAGCGGAGTAATTGTAATTATTCAATTTGCACTATTTTTAACTTTGGGAGGGTTGCTGTATGTATTTTTTGAAGGTGCAACTTTTGCCAAATCGGACGAGATATTCCCAAGCTTTATTATTCATCAATTGCCATCCGGAGTTAAAGGATTTATTATTGCCGGGTTGTTTGCTGCGGCTACATCTTCAATTTCCGGTTCACTTAATTCACTTTCCTCTGCCACAATGATGGACTTAATTATCCCCATCTTTAAATCTATTAAAGAAGAAATGCAATTAACATACAGCAAAGTTCTCACTATTTTTTGGGCTGTGATTTTAGTGTTCTCGGCGTTCTTTTTTATGAGTTCAGATAGAGCTGTTGTTGAGACGGCCCTCAGCATTGCTTCGTTTACGTACGGAGGATTGTTGGGAACATTCCTAAGCGGTGTGTTTAATAAAAAACTTAACCAACACGGAGCGGTTATCGGATTTGCCATATCTATTGCGGTTATGGCAGTTGTTATTGTTACTAAAACGGTGGCATGGACTTGGTTTACACTCATTGGCGTGCTGATTGCGGTTGGCGTTGGAATGGTCTTTTCGCAAACTGAAAAAAGAAATTAAAGTATTAGATTACGAGGTCCCGTATGGAAATAATTGACTACACTATTGTCATTATCTATTTTATTCTCAGCTTTGGAATAGCAGCATACTACTATAAACGAGCCGGCAAAAGCTCTGAAGAGTTTTTCCTTTCAGGAAGAAATCTTCCATGGTATTTGGCCGGACTCTCAATGGTTGCAACCACATTTGCAGCCGATACCCCTTTGGCCGTTACCGAATTGGTTGCAAAAAATGGCGTTGCGGGAAACTGGGTATGGTGGAATTTTGCTTTTGGCGGTCTGCTTACCGTTTTCTTTTTTGCGCGCTTGTGGAGAAGATCGGGTGTTATGACCGAAGTAGAGTTTACTGAACTCCGTTATTCCGGTAAACAGGCAGGTTTTTTACGCGGCTTTAGGAGTATTTATTTAGGGCTGTTTATGAACGTGATAATCATAGGTTGGGTTAATGCCGCAATGATTGCAATTCTGCAGGGAATGTTTGGAATACCCGAATCTCAAGTTATGATTTATGTTTTTGCTGCTATGTTGTTTGTTGCAATTTACTCTGCAATATCAGGGCTTTGGGGTGTAGTAGTAACCGATGCCGTACAGTTTATTATTGCAATGGGCGGTACAATCGTATTAGCAGTAGTAGTTGTAACCTCTCCCGAAATTGGAGGTTTGAGCGGATTAAAAGAAAAATTACCAGCATCTACATTCGAGTTTTTCCCGAGAATAGTTTCTGTTGGCGCAGGTGATGTTGCAGGAGTTATGAGTATAACATTAGTTGCGTTCTTAGCATTTATTGGAATACAATGGTGGGCATCGTGGTATCCGGGGCAGGAGCCCGGTGGCGGCGGTTATGTAGCACAGCGAATGATGTCGGCTAAAGATGAAAAGCATTCATTGTACGCAACATTGTTTTTCCAGATAGCACATTATGCCTTACGTCCTTGGCCTTGGATATTAGTAGGTTTAAGTACATTGGTTCTCTATCCTGATTTGGCAGATAAAAAACTTGGCTACATATATGCAATGAACGATTTTCTCCCTGCCGGATTGAAAGGGCTTCTTGTTGCTGCGTTTTTTGCTGCATACATGAGTACCATTGCTACGCAATTGAATTGGGGCACCTCATACTTGATAAACGATTTTTACAAGAGATTTGTAAAGCCATTGAGCACAGAAAAGGAAATGGTTGCCGCATCACGTAT
>CALKUG010000520.1 GCA_937996765.1 uncultured Ignavibacteria bacterium | reverse complement strand
AAACATCTGCACTGATAGATTCTGCTGCTGATGGTGTTTTATTTGTTGATGAAGCCTACACACTCTTCAAACCGGGTGGTGATGGCAAGGATTTTGGTCAAGAAGCCATTGATACCTTACTTAAACGAATGGAGCAAAAATCCTCTGCATTCTCAGTTATAGTAGCCGGTTACCCAGAAGAAATGAACGCCTTTTTAGATGCCAATCCGGGTTTAAAATCGCGTTTCACACACGAATTTTATTTCGACGACTATACACCTGATGAGTTGGTTGAAATCTTTAAGCGCATGGCTCTTGAGGAGGAATATAAACTTGATGAAGCGGCTGAAGCTCTTCTGAAAAAGGAATTTATTACCCTCTACCGTAAGCGAGATAAGTCCTTTGGGAATGCACGATTAACTAAGAATATACTTTCTTCTTGCAAAATCAAACTTGGTAAGCGTTATAATTCTCTTTCGTTTGAAGAAAGAGATTTGAAATCGATGACAACCTTTATAGAAGATGACATACGTGAAGTTTTTGCAACTGCATTAAGAACAGATTATGTAGTTAAAATTGACGAAGAAGCTCTTGCAGAATCGTTAAGTGAGTTGAATGCATTGCGCGGACTCTACTCACTTAAAAAAGATATTGAAGAAACAGTTAAATTAGCCCGTTTTTATATCGAAAATGGTGAACCTGTTAGTAAACGGTTTTCTGACCATATTGTTTTCCTTGGCAACCCCGGTACAGGAAAAACAACGGTTGCACGCATTCTGGGTAAAATTTACTCTGCACTTGGCATTCTTCAAAAAGGTCATTTGGTTGAGACAGATAGACAAGGACTTGTTGCAACATTTGTAGGCAAAACTGCCGAAAAGACTAATGATTTAGTAAATTCATCTTTTGGCGGTATGCTCTTTATAGATGAGGCTTACTCGCTTGTTAAAGACGGTGATAGCACAGATTTTGGTAAAGAAGCATTAGATACTTTGCTCAAACGCCTTGAGGATGACCGAGGTAAATTTGTTTGTATAATTGCGGGTTATACAGATGAGATAAACAAATTTGTAGAAGTGAATCCGGGGTTGAAGAGCAGATTTACAAAATTCTTCACCTTCGAAGATTATACTCCGGATGAATTGATTGAAATCACAGAAACTTTACTCGTTAATAATTTTAAAATCATAACTCCCGAGGCGGTTAAAGTTCTTCAGGAATACTATCTTGAACTTTATAGAAAGAGGGATAAAACCTTTAGTAATGGTAGGTTAGCTCGTAATCTTACTGAGAAGCTCATCAAACAACAGTTAGTTAGAATTGTTGATTTACCACTTAGTGAGAGAAGTGAAGAATTAGTCCACCAAATTACTCCACAGGATGTTTACTCGTGCACAAAAGCCGATATTCAGCAAACAGCTATTCGTATTGAAGCAAACTTTGAGCGACTCGAATCGATACTTGATGAATTGAGAGCACTCACCGGAATGGACAGTGTTAAAAGAGATGTTGAGAAACTTATTTCAAGTTTGAAAATATCACGGCTTCGTGAGCAACGTGGCTTAAAAGTTATTAAAAAGAATCTCCATGCAGTATTTATGGGTAATCCCGGTACTGGTAAAACTACGGTTGCAAGAATAATAGCTCGAATTTATAAAGAACTCGGCATTCTCGAAAAAGGACATTTAGTTGAAGTTGACCGCTCAGCATTAGTAGCAGGCTATTCAGGGCAAACAGCAGGCAAAACGGACTCAGTAATCAAATCGGCAATTGGCGGACTCCTGTTTATTGACGAAGCCTATACATTGGTTCGTGGAGGCAGTGATTTTGGCCAGGAAGCTATTGATACACTCCTTAAGCGGATGGAAGACCTTTCGGATAAATTTGTTGTTATTGTAGCCGGCTACCCTAATGAAATGAAGTACTTTTTGGATTCTAACCCTGGTCTTACTTCTCGTTTCACAAATGCATTCCATTTTGATGATTATACCCCTGACCAATTACTCGCCATTGCTCAGAATATGACGAAGAGTTACGGGTACTCAATTTCCGAAGAAGGTATATCCTTGCTTTTTAGTTTGTTGGAAACACTTTATAGTAGGCGAGATTCCGGTTTTGGCAACGCAAGAATGGTCAGAAATCTACTGCAAAAAGCTATTAGTTACCAAGAAGAGCGCATTTTATCGATAAGTGACATTAGTGACCAAGATCTTATTCAAATTACGCTCGAAGATATACAAAATCTAAAAAACGAATTAAGCTAATTTTAGAAAATTCCGTTATTCGAGTTTTCCATAGCCTCGCTTTGAAGTTTAATCGAAAGCTCTTTACCCAGAAATCTATCTATTACGTTATGCACCAAATAGAGTAATGGTGTAAGGATTAATGCAATTGTAAACTTGTAAATGTAGTTAACTACAGCAATGGCCATAATCAGCTCAATGCTCCACCCTGCCCCGAGTCCGAATGCAATAGCAAGAACAACAAAACTATCTATAAACTGTGAGATTAATGTAGAGCCCGTTGCTCGTAACCAAATATGACGCTCGCCGGTTTTACGCTTTACAAATTGAAAAACAAATACATCTATTAACTGGCCGACTAAAAATGCTATAATCGAGCCAATAATTATCCACAAACCTTGCGAAAAGATGGCATTATATGCAACATCCATGTTTATCATACCGGTTGCAGTTTCCCTCATAATCCAAAAGTCCGCAGGCACTAGCGACATAGCAGCGGCCACCATTACATAAGCATACCCAATCATAATAACTGCAAAAAAGGATAAGAAACGAACCCCCCGTTTACCGAAATATTCGTTTATTATGTCGGTCATAATAAATACCAATGGCCACATTAATGTACCGGCAGTTAAATTGAATGAGAGATTCTGAATTCCAAAAAGGGATAAATTGATAGGTTGTAATCCAAGCGATTGCTCGAGGGAAAAAATCTTAACCCCAACAAACTCGGCCATGATAGCATTAGTGATAAAAAATCCACCCAAAATGAGAAATAGTACAGAGGCTTTATCTTTCATTAGAAACTTCTTAATTTAATTTATTGAGAACTCAGTCCTCTATCATAAACTCCTTTAATAGCAATTCGAGTTCATTAAGAAGCTTTTCATCTATAGTAAATGTTACATAATCAGCGAAATTATCTAAGATTACTAAGGAATTTATGTTGGTATCGTAGTTTTCGCGGTTAGCTATTTTTTGTGAAACATTTTTATTGAGTAAGCGTACATCTTCATAAATTTTCGCCAACCCTTTCATATCCCAGTCATATTTGCCATTTTGTTTTGCAACAAGGAATTGACCTAAGGCGTATAGTGCCATCACCCTGGTTTGCGTTTCTTCGAGCGAAGCAAACGGAAGATGGAATCGAAGCATTGGCTTCAATTTACCCATAACCGGACAACCGGATGATACCATATAAATGCCAAGCATTGCTGAAACACCCGACTGTAGAGATGCATTTTTTTTATAGATTCTGTTGGGGCTTTCTACACTTACCATAACAGTATCGTATGATTTTCTATCCTTAAACTCTGTTAGCATACCCGTTAGACTTGTTGCAACCGGACAGTATTCTTGTGAGCCAACAGGCAGCGGACAATGAGAACATCTAAAGGATTCAAGCTTTGCCCATTCAGGGTATTCCCTATCCTCTCTAATGCGTATGAGGTCGCCTGCTTTCAGTAAAATTTCGAAACTTTTACTCTCACCGTCAGGGAACTCAAAAGAATAAACGTATTTAAGCACTTCGTGCTCTGACATAATTGATAATCCTATAGGAAGTGACGATAACTAAAACACATTCTACAAATATATCACTAAAAATGCAAATAAAAGTGCCCCAAACAATTTAATCATTTAGGGCACTTTTGTAGATGAGGTTAGGAAAGGGGTTTGGCTTTATTGCCTTTTGATTTCGAAGCTCGAAAGTCCGCCATCAAAAGTTACGAATATTTTTTTAGCAGCCGAATCAAATTCCGGAGTTCTATAATTATCATTTGAAACCTTGTCAAAACCCGGGAAGTTGGATGAAACAAGGGCTCCGTTGTATCTTACTTGTACACCAACATTTTTAGGAACTGTAAGAACAAACGAGGCAGCACCCATTTCAATATCAACATTTGCTGTTGAATTTGCAGGTTCTCCAAGAATAACACTCACTGATGCGGCGCCACCATCGAGTTTAAAGTCATTAATTTTAAATTTCCTTAAATCAAGATTTAATGAAGCTGCTCCAATGGCAAAATCCATATTGTAGATAGGCGTTGTATTTAATTTAATTGCCATATTTCTGTTTGTGTTTGAATCAAGTTGAATTCTGTCTTCGGTTATTTCAACAGAAACATCGTAGGTTGAATCGTTGATTGAATTCGTACTTGCAGTGTAACTAATCTGATCTGCAAAAACTTCATAGAGTTTATCAGTTGAATCGGTTATAACTAGACCGAGTGCACCCAATTCAAAATCCATATTTACATATTTAATACTGTCACTATATTGGAAATTTGTATCGCTGGTTACAACACTTTCCCATTCTTTATCGTTGTCATAATGAAGATTAAAGCCATCATTGCAGAACCAGTTGTTTGTGCTTAAACCAAATAATGCTGCCGCTAAAATTGCACCTGAAAGTGCTGACATACTCATCTTTACAATACTATTTGTTGCTAAAATCCCAACGCCAATAAAAATTATGACCAAAGGCCAAAACTTAGGGAAATCAGCGAACCAAGTACTTACTCCTGTAAACTTACTAAGTAGATAAAGAAAACCAAGAACCAAGAGGAAGATTCCCCAAAAGAATCTTCCTGTTTTTACTTTTTGTTCTTTAATAATATCATTCATTTTGATGCCTCATCAGATTTTGCATTATTTTGCATATCAGTTACACTCTCCGAATTCATCTCGGTGTTTTGAGTATAATCATTATTTATTTCGGAGTTCTTTGCATTCTCTGTAACTTTTAGTGTATTCTGTAATCTGCCGCTATATACCATCCATGCACCGATAAGCATAACAACAACAGGCATAACATCTTCAAAGTCCATAAATGGGAACATATTATCTATAAAGAATACAGCTCCTAACAGAATAAGAAGATAACCAAAATAGGTAGTTACCTTTGTTTTTTTATTAGGTTGTTCAACAGCTATTGCAGCAACACCCGCAGAAGTAACATTTTCTTCGTTCTGAGATTGAGCGGCTGCTGTTGCAACATTAAGCCTTGTGTAATCTTTAGGCATTGCGAATATGCACACTATGTATGCGAGAACTCCAATACCGTTCATAAACGCTAGAACAACAAATACAATACGGATCAAAACGGGATCCACATCAAAGTAGTCTGCTAATCCTGCAGCAACACCTGCTACTACTTTATCGGTTGCTGATCTTTTTATCTGTGCTTTCATCTCATCACCTTTTTTCTTTATGATTCAATGCAAAGGTAGCTATACATCAATCTGTTAAATATCTTATTAGTTTGTATGGAAGAATTAAAGGATGAAGGTGAGATTGATGTGACAATCGGTGAAACTTTTGGAAGTATTATTTATAAACAGCTATAATATTTTTACTCTTAAAGGTAAATCGAGTATTAAGTAATACAGCTGAGGTTATCAGTCCGAGTGATAATCCTATCCATACTCCAATAACTCCCATATTAGCCCAAAATCCAAGAACATAACCAATTGGCAAACCAACTATCCAATAAGCAAAA
>CALKUG010000519.1 GCA_937996765.1 uncultured Ignavibacteria bacterium | reverse complement strand
AGAAGTGCTGCAGAAACAACTTTAGTTTTTTGTATTCCATAAACGGTTGGAAATGTTAAAACACCTACCGCAACATCACCTTCCCTATCTTCTGCATCTTTTATCAGTTCACGAATCAGATTAGTTAAAAACGCAAAAACTGCGGGAATTATACCAGCGATAGGATTACCAACTGCGATGCCACCATATAAAAAAAGCAATCCAGTAAAAAAAGATACAACTATGTTGCCGAGTAATGGAACACGTTTAAGATACAAGGAATATAGAGTTATTGAGATAAGAGAAAAAACTACGATGGAGAGAAGAATAGCATTATTGAGAAACATCGAAAGAACAATAGCCAGAAGAACATCGAAACCATAAACCCAACTTGCCTCATTTTTATTTAATACACCAGAAGGCAATACCCTATCGGGCCGATTAACTCTATCGGTTTCTACATCGAGTATATCGTTGATAACATTACCTGCTGAACCGGTGAATGCGGCAGAAAACCCTATTAAGATGGCTACATTCCAATGTACAAGTACATTATCTGAAGCCAAGGCAACACTAACCAGCCCCGAAAACACTGTTATTACAAAGTTTACGGGGCGGTGTAGTCGAATTATTCCAAGAAACTTTCTCACAATATTACCAAAAATTTATTACTCCAAAGTAATATGTGAGAACAACTTTATCTACGATAAAGTTACTTTGCTGCGAGCTTCTTTTTGTTTTTGGTAATTGTGTACAAGCTTGAGGATTCCAACAGTTGCAAACAAACCACATCCAAATAATGAAACCGGTAACGACTGATTAAAAGCTTCACTGAGTGATGTTGTGCTTCCTGTTAGGGAGAACGAACTGAGAAGTAGTTGTAAGCCCATGTAAACACTGAAACCAAACAACCCATGTCCTAAGACATATAATACATTTTTCAACATTTTTTTTCCACCTTGTTTTGTTTTTATACTCCCCTTTCAGGGAAGTTTGAGATATAGATATTTTACGATGTAAAGTTAATCATTGTTCCCTTCCCCTGCAATCTAAATTGTGACTATTCTCACAATCGCAAACAATGAAATCGTTTTCATTAAAAAATTAACAATAGCTTAACACAAATGAGCTCATCTGTTGATTGAATTAATCCAAAACGGAACAAAAATCAGCTGATCCACGCCAGCAGGATGATTCTCACCAAAATCTTTAGTCATTTCAATTACTTGCCCGGAACACTTTGCGAGGTCACTCGGATCAATGGAGAGAGCATTTGACAGTTCCTCACCAAAAAGATCAGTCCAACACATGCGAGTTTGCACGTTAAAGTAATCTCCTTTTGCAGTTATACCAAAATATCGGGATTTGGGTGTAATTGAGCGCATTCTAAGCCAAGATCCGGTTTGCTTTAAGTAGAGGCTGTAATCATTTGGCCCCCCAATCATCATTACTTTTGCCACATTCACTTGAGTAGCAATGTAAGCAGCATGCCCGGCTCCTTGAGAAAATCCTGAAATCATTATTTTCTCCCACTTAATACCCGCTTGTGAATAGTAATCCGATAGATGTTCAACGCCTCTTTTTTTGTCGTAATATTTCAGTGCGGTTAGCAATCTGTTGGAGATAGAATTTGAATAAGAAATATCAATTTTATTAGAAAAATCTTTCCCATAAAACGTTTCTTTTCTGAATTCTTCATAGCAATTAATATTGGGTTGGCTATCGCATAAACCCGGAGTTGACCAACTGTTAGGGTAACGTAATGAAAGAACCGTATAACCTGAATCCGCAAGAGCTTTTAGAACAGGCCGAGGACTTGGAATGCTACCACTGCCCTCTATAAACACTATGAGTGGCGAGTTGTGTATAATTCTCGTATGATTATACATCAGCAGATTGGGCTCACGCCACATATTGATAGAAGAGTCACCCTGCTGCGGAGACATATAAAGTAGTGATGTTTGAGAAAAAGTGACAAATGAAATAAGTAGCAGCACTGCTATTGTTAGTTTTTTCATGGAAAGTACAACCTCTCAGAATTGCTATTATTTGAAGGGGGTGGCCCCCATCCCCTTCAATATCAAACCAAATAATTAGTGAAATATATTCAAAAGTTAAGGAAATCTTTTAACTCAACAAATCGCGAATTACCTCTAATGTTTACATTTCCTTTATGTAATAACTTAGGTATATTGTAAGTTGTATTTATTAGGTTTCCAATGAACAAGGACTTCTTTAAAAAATATTTAATACCCCAGAACTTCAACAATCGTGATTTGAGTTGGGTACAGTTCAACAGGCGAGTTATGGAAGAGGCGCTTGATGAAAATGCCCCATTGTTGGAAAAGGTAAAATTCATTTCCATTTTCTTCTCCAACCTCGATGAATTTTACATGATTCGTGTCTCAGGTTTGAAGGAGCAAATAGCTGCCAACATTTCTGAACCTTCCATTGATGGGCTAAGCCCAAGAGAGCAGATTTGCAAAATTGAGGAAGTGGTAAAACCTATGGTTGACCAACTTACCGACTATTGGAGTAACACTATAGTTACCGAACTGCAAAGTCATGGGGTTTTTGTATCCCGATACGATGATTTGACTACTGAGGAAAAACAAGCTGCTAATACCCTTTTTAAGCAAAAAATTTTCCCGGTGTTAACACCGCTTGCTGCTGACCCCGGACGACCATTCCCTTACATATCCAATCTTAGTTTAAGTATTGGCCTTTTTATCAAGGATAGTAAACACGACCATCGTTTTGCACGGGTTAAAGTACCTGCAACACTCCCTCGATTTGTTGATATCGGTACTATGTTTCAATCCAACACAAAACGGGATAATCAAAAAAAGTATTTTGCTAAGTACGTTTGGCTCGAAGATTTAATAACCGCAAACCTTTCACTCCTGTTCCCGAAGGTAGAGGTTCTTGAAGCACATACCTTTAGAATTACCCGTGACACCGACCTTGAGATTCAGGAAGATGAAGCTGATGATTTACTCTCCATAATAGAGGAGAACATCAGACAAAGACGATTTGGGAATGTTGTGCGAATGGAAGTATCCGATGGTATGTCACAGCAAATGATAGATATGCTTTTGGATAATCTTGAAATTACAATGGATGATATCCATTGCATCAAAGGCAAACTTGGTTTAAGTCAAGTAATGAAATTATATGATTTGCCACTCCATCAAATAAAACAAAATCCCTATTATTCCCATATGCCCTCGTTTGTTGAAGATGAAGAAGATATCTTTGCGGCTATTAAAAAAAGAGACATCATTATTCACCATCCTTTCGAGTCGTTTAATCCGGTTATAGATTTTATTAAACAAGCAACACACGATCCCAATGTGTTAGCCATAAAACAAACGTTGTACCGCGTAGGTAATAATTCCCCCATTGTAAAATCTCTCATCGAGGCGGCACAGCTGAGGAAACAAGTGGCGGTGTTAGTTGAGTTAAAAGCTCGGTTTGACGAGGAAAACAACATCTATTGGGCTCGCGAGCTTGAAAAGGCCGGCGTTCATGTTGTTTATGGATTAGTTGGTTTAAAAACTCATGCCAAAATGACTTTAGTGGTTCGTAGTGAAAACGACGAACTTAAACGATATGTTCATCTTTCTACAGGTAACTACAACGCAACTACTGCTAAAATGTACACGGATTTAGGTCTTTTTACCGACAACGAAGAAATATGTTCGGATGTATCCGACTTATTTAACTACCTTACAGGATACTCTGAACAAACTCATTACAACAAGTTGTTGGTTGCACCCATCAACCTCCGCAATAGTTTATTAAAGCTTATTTACAGAGAGATTGAAAATGCGAAAAACGGAAAAGCCGCACGGATTATTTTAAAAACAAATTCGATAGTAGATCCTGTTTGCATCGCTGCACTTTACGAAGCATCTAATGTAGGCGTAAAAATTGACCTTATCATTAGAGGAATTTGTTGCCTAAGACCTGGTGTACCCGAACTAAGTGAAAATATTACGGTTACATCAATTATAGGTCGCTTCTTAGAACATAGTAGAATCTTTTATTTCCTCAACGGAGGTAAAGAAGAAGTGTATTTAAGTAGCGCCGATATTATGCAGCGCAACCTTGATAGAAGAGTTGAAATTGCTTTCCCAATTGAAGAAAAAGAAATTAAAAATTATCTGATTTCTGTTGTACTTAAGGTACTTCAAAAGGATGATACTAAAAGCAGAGTTCTTAACTCGGACGGTACATATTCCCGAGTGATTTGCTCTGATGCAGATAAAGCTGTTAATTCACAAGAGTGGTTTATGACCAACTTCAGAAAAACAGGAAAATTGAAAATAAGTAAAGTTAAACCGAAATAGGAAACGAGTAGTAAAACAATGGCAGTACCATTTGAACCATTACATTTAAAAAATTCAGGACTCCTTTCGGGAGTTAAACATACCATTGCAATAGCCAGCGGAAAAGGCGGAGTAGGCAAAAGCACCGTTGCTGTTAATCTTGCGGTAGCTCTCGCTGCATCAGGCTACAAAGTAGGGCTTATTGATGCTGATATTTATGGACCAAGCATTCCATTGATGTTGGGTGTTAACGAAAAACCACAAGCATACATGGATGGTGATGTAACCAGATTAATCCCCATAGATAAATTTGGCGTACGTCTTATGTCGATAGGCTTTTTAGTAGAAGAAGGCGCACCGATTATTTGGCGCGGACCAATGGCAAGCGGAGCTGTTAAACAATTTATGAGTGATGTGGAGTGGGGCGAATTAGATTTTCTTTTATTCGATATGCCTCCCGGCACAGGCGATATTCAATTAACCCTTACTCAAACAATACCCCTTACGGGCGCTGTTATTGTTACCACACCTCAAGAAGTTTCATTATCAGATGCAGGTAAGGCACTTAAAATGTTTTCACGAGTAAACGTTCCCGTGCTTGGTGTTATTGAAAATATGAGCTATTTTATAGCACATGATACAGGTAACAAATACGATATTTTTGGCAGTGGTGGCGGTGCAAAACTTGCAGCAGAAAACAACACTGCGTTTTTTGGTGGAATACCCATCGACCCTCGAATTCGCGTAGGCGGTGATTCGGGTACGCCGATTGTACATCAAGTGCCTGATTCAGCTGAAAGTAAAATAATAAACGAGATAGCAATAAAAGTGGCAACTGCAGCAGCCGAGGCAGCAGCAAGTTCCGGGAAAATTGAAATCTCAATTGAGGAGTAATATTGGCAACTATCGATGAACGAGTAAAAATTGCTCTCGAAAAAGTTCGTCCCTATCTGCAAGCAGATGGCGGTGATATCGAGTTAGTTAAAGTAACTCCCGATGGTATCGTTGAAGTTAAGCTTGTTGGGGCATGCAGTGCATGCCCTATGTCGCAAATGACTCTTCGTGCAGGCGTTGAACGCGCCATCATACGCGAAGTACCTGGCATCCGTAGAGTTGAAGCGGTAGCCAAATAATGTTCTAACACTTAATTAAATTTTTGTAATAATTCGCTTTTAGGGAACTACCTCTACTTAAAAAAAGTTGTAATCTTTAGTATAACATTTAATTGATGTGCCATGTCAGATATTAAAGAAGTCTATTTCTTAGACTACTACAACTCACTGTTAAACGGCGACAAAACCAGATGTGGGGAGATTGTTCTCACGTTAGTTGAGCAGGGTGTAGATATTAAAGATATTTATACAAGCTTATTGCAAAAAGCTATGTACCGCATTGGGAAACTCTGGGAACAAGGAAGAGTTTCTATAGCTGAAGAGCATATAGCTTCGCAGATAACCAAGGGGCTTGTCAATCTACTTTTCACCCGCTACCAAGCAAATAAGCATAAAGAGTTAAAAGTAATAATTACTTGCGTAGATAAGGAGTTCCATGATATTGGGGCAGTAATGGTCTCACATATTTTTGAACTGAACGGATGGGATACCTTTTATCTCGGTGCAAGTACACCTTCGCGTGAAGTAATTAAGCTTATCGAAATCAAAAAGCCCAATATTGTAGGTCTTTCATTAAGTCTTTATATGAATATCGGACGGTTGATAGATGTTGTAGATGAGATTAAGGCGAAGTACCCTGATATGACAATAATTATTGGCGGTCAGGGAATTGCTGAAGACGATAAACTTATTACATCAAGGCATAACCGAGTATTCTCGTTTGCATCCCTGAATGAATTGGATGCTTTTTTAGTTGCTGAATACGCACAACAACCAGAACCCAAAATAGTAAATTAGAACGATTGGATTTTTAACCCAATCGTTCAACTGCTGTACGTAATCTTTCTACCGTTTCATCTTTGCCGATAAGGTAAAGTATATCAAATAAGCCGGGACCCCCTGATACACCTGAAACAGCAAGACGAACAGGATGTATAAGTTTACCGGCATTGATACCGCGTTCACTTACAATCATTCTTAAAGCCGCTTCATAATCCTCTTTACTTGGGTCATCCATGACCTCAACACGATTTGCTAATTCAGTTACAGAACGCGAAGCTTCAGTATTCCAATTTTTGCCAACAGATTTTTCATCGTATACATCCGGTGGCAGAAAGAAATACGGAGCCTGAATTGCAACCTCATCAATAACGTTAATACGTTCGCGCATCTGAATAAAAACATCTATAAGCCACTCATCATCAACTTCTTCTAAAGAAACGTGCAATTGCTTCTCTATTGAAGTGCGAAACTCAGGTATCATTAATTTGGGATCATAGGTTTTGAGATATTCTTGATTCAACCAAGCTAATTTCTGCAAATCGAATACAGCACCTGATTTACTTACTCTTTCCAAAGAAAAAGCTTCAATTAACTCTGCAATTGTGTAAAGTTCTTTATCATCCGGTCCATGCCATCCTAAGAGAGCAATAAAATTAAGAATTGCTTCTTTTAAATATCCTTTTTCGCGGTAGGATTCAACAGCTACATCACCTTGGCGTTTGCTTAATTTAGATCTATCGGCGTTTAAGAGCAATGGCAAATGTGCAAACTTTGGTTTTTCCCATCCAAAAGCATCATAAAGTAAAATATGCTTGGGTGTTGAACTTAACCACTCTTCACCTCGTATAACCATGGTAATTTTCATTAAATGGTCGTCAACAACGTTTGCAAGATGATAAGTAGGGAAGCCATCACTTTTCATTAATACTTGGTCGTCTATTACATCTGTTGAGAACTCAACATGCTCACGAATTTCATCATCAAACCCAACAACACCCCCTGGGCGAACATTAAGTCTTATCACGTAAGGCTCACCTGCATCAAGTTTTTGTTGCACTTCTTCTTTACTTAATGCAAGGCAGTGTTTATCGTAGCGGGGTTGTATCCCTATTGCCTTCTGCTCCTCTCGTACCTTTTCGATACGTTCGGCATTACAAAAACAATAGTAGGCATCTCCGCTTGCAATAAGTTGCTGTGCATGCTGTTTGTAGATATCCAATCGCTCAGATTGCAGATATGGACCATAATCACCGCCTATTATAGGGCCCTCGTCAAAATCAAGGCCTGCCCATTGTAGTGTGGCGATAAGATTTTCTACGGCACCTTCAACATATCTTGTTCTATCGGTATCTTCGATGCGAAGTACAAAAGCTCCGTTTAATTTTTTTGCATAGAGGTAATTATAAAGGGCAGTTCTTAGGCCTCCCACGTGTAAATAACCGGTGGGAGAAGGTGCAAATCGCACCCTCGGGGATTCGTGAATCATTTCAGTAAGGTCCTACTATTCGGCGATTAAGCTTTAACTTTGTTTGATGTATAGTATTTAACTTTTTCGATAAAATCATGACTATCAATTGGTTTAGGAATGTAGTCAGTTGCTCCGGCTTCGAGACACTTTTCCCGATCGCCTTTCATTGCAAATGCAGTAAGTGCTATAATAGGAACATCTTTATAGCCAGCCATTTGGCGTATTCTCTCGGTTGCTTCAAAGCCGTTCATAACAGGCATTTGCATATCCATAAGAATTAAATCGAAGTGTTGGTTGGTTGCTTGTTCAACTGCTTCGGCTCCATTTTCGCAAACCACAACAGAAGCAAAACCATTTTTCTTCAATAAGCGTGTAACTATTATTTGTGAGTGTTTGTAATCTTCCACCAAAAGAATTTTGGCAGTATCGGCACTTTGTTGTGCGGCAACTTCAGGAGGTGTTGCTTCCTCGTATTTATTTACCATGCGGCTTATAGTATCAGCAAGGTCTTCGAGCTTTGTGCTCTTCTTGCTTAATAATTCGGTGAATAAGCCGTCTATTTTTGCAAGGTCTTCTTCGTAGTTTTCTTTACCGGTGTAGATTACAATAGGTAAGTTTGCAAATTTTGGATCTGATTTAAGCATTTTAATCAGTTCAAAACCTGATACTTCCGGCATATCCAAGTCAACAATTGCTAAATCAAGGTCAATGTATCGTACATTCTGCATTACTTGCGCTGAGAAGTTTTCAGCAATTGGGTTAAATCCTGCTGAAATAATTGCATCTTTAACCAAATTAAGTGTTGGTAAATCATCGTCAACACAAAGGATGTTGGCGTTTTTCTTCAGTTTAAAGCTTGTTAAAACTTCAACCAAATCTTTATAAGAAATCGGCTTAACAAAGTATTCAACAGCACCCATCAAAAAGGCCTTTTGCTGTTCTGCTTCTACAGATGCAACTATAACCGGAACCGATTTAGTTTTACGGTTTTCGCGCACACGTTGTAAAAATTCCAATCCGTTGATATCCGGTAAAATAATGTCGGTAATAACTGCTAAAAACGAATCATCTTCTAACATCTCAAGAGCTTTGAGACCCGAGTTTATAACCACGGGTTGATAGCCCCACCGAGTAAGATAATTGCTCAGCAATTTCGACGTAGCATAATCATCTTGTATTACAAGAACCTTTGTTTTGATACCCGGTTTTGGTAACGAGGTAATTGTTTGCTCAAGGGTTTTTGGTGTTTGTAACGAGAAAGTTATTTCAAATACGGTTCCCTGTTCTCGCGAACCAAATAACGATAGTGTTCCACCCAACATAGCCATATACTTCTTAGCAATAATAATTGCAAGCCTTGCAGCTATGGGGAACTCCTGACCGCTCTCTTTTCCATCTTCCGAAAGTGAAATGAGCTGGGCTAAGGTTTTAGTATCTAACATTAATGAAGAAGAAGTAAATAATGCTGAGATAACTGAAGCCGAAGGATGACTCAGGGTCACTTCCACGGAACCGGCTTTTGTGTAAAATCTCAAAAAAGCAAGAATGTTTGATACTACTTGTTTACCAATTGAGGAATCTATGGAAATTAAATCACTACCAACTTTAGAATCAAAATGAACGGGGGCTCCGGGGCGCTCTTTAACTATTCCAATCACTTCTTCAATAATACTTCCAAGCTTAACAGGGGTAGGGTTGGATTTTATTGCAGAAGTTTCTATTCGCGCAACCTCTAACACATCGTTTACTAATGCGAGTAGCTTTTGCGAACTTTCACGAATTGAATTAACATAGGGTGTGTGAGCGGGGTTTAATCGGTCGTCATTAATCATCGAAACAAAGCCGATTATACTGTTTGCAGCTGAACGGAAATCATTGGCAACTGTGGAAACTACTTTTGCGGTTGTAACATCGTTGTTGATGCTACCGTAAAAACCCTTTAACAGATTACCAACAAACCGTGATGCAGTTTGAATTTCTTCTTTGTCGGTGGAAGTAAATGCAGATTTTTTAGAAATCTTCAAGAACAAAGAATCTATCTCATTCACCTGAATGAGCATACAACCCTCGTACAGAACAAAATCTGTTGAGTTCAGTTCGCAACCTTTATCGGTATGCAGTATGTGAAATTCTTTTTGCGGTGAGTTCAGGTGAGAACATTTTGCGCAAGTAATTTCGCTCCCAAGTGAAAAAGTTCGGCGAGCTGTTGAGGATTTACCTAATACCACAGCCTTTCCGGGAGTAATTATTTTAGAAATTATTGCTGAGTTTAGCTGAAAACTTTCAACTAAAAATTCGCAAAGCGAGTTATAAAAATCCGGATTACGCAGCTCTGCTGCCTTAATCAGTGCATTTACACCCGAGATAAAGTTTAAAACAGAATTCACTTGTATCTTCCAAAGATGATTAGATTCAAATATAAAAAGATTAACAAAAAACTAAAAGCCTGTAGCTAAATTTCCTTCACTAATCTGTTAATCACGTCAACTGATTGTATCCCCTCTGCCTCGGCAGTAAAAGTAGTAATTATTCGATGCCTTAGCACGGGAATCACTGCCTCGCGTACATCATCAATGCCCGGTACAAATCTACCGTTCATAATTGCTATTGCTTTGGCAGCTAATATAATAAATTGTGATGCTCTCGGACCCGCACCCCAGCGAACATATTTTTTTATATAATCATCCGCTGAACCATAATTAACGCGAGTTTTTCCTACTAATCGTGCAGCATAGTCAATCACATTTTCGGCTACGGGAACTCTTCTTACTAAATCTTGGAACTCTGTTATTTGCGCCGCCCCTAATACCTTCTTCAATTGAACGTTTGGTGCACCTGTAGTTCTTCTAACAATTTCTTTCTCTTCCTCAAGAGAGGGGTAATCCAACCAAAGATTGAACATAAACCTATCCAACTGAGCTTCAGGCAACGGATAGGTGCCTTCTTGTTCAATGGGATTTTGTGTTGCAAGTACAAAAAAGGGTTCTTCCAAACGGTAGGTTTTGCCCGCAACCGTTACCCTATGTTCCTGCATGGCTTCCAATAGCGCAGCTTGTGTTTTTGGAGGTGTTCTATTAATTTCATCAGCCAACAGAACATTTGCGAATATTGGCCCTGGTATAAAACGATAATCTCGTTTGCCCGTTACTTTGTCTTCGTCTATAATCTCGGTACCGGTTATATCACTTGGCATCAAATCAGGTGTGAATTGAATCCTGCCAAAACGTAAATCTAATACATCAGCCACTGTTTTAATAAGAAGAGTTTTTGCCAAACCCGGTACACCCACCAACAAACAATGACCTCGAGAAAAAAGTGAGACCAGCAATTTATCAATTGCATCACTCTGCCCAATTATAACTTTTCCAAGTTCGGTTTTAATAGACCTTACAGATTCTTCTAACTCCTGAACAAGAACTACATCATCCTTGGGCTGATTCACAATTACAAATCCTTTGCTTTAATTTCCCAATAAATCGAGCCACGGAGTTCTTCAATCCAAGCGGTATATAAATTCTGCTTTTTAAATTCGAGTGCAAGATTTTTAATTTCCGTGTAATCGAGTGCCAATTCGGGTTGATGCTGTTGCACCCTATCCTCAAGCCACACGATATGATAGCCATAGCGGTCGCCACCAAAATTAATTCTTTTTGGGAAGCTTATTTCACCGCGCTTCAGTGTTGAAACAATATCTAAAAGATTTTTATCCAATTGCGAAAGGTACAAAGTACCAAGGTCGCCACCTAATTGAGCAGTTTGTTTATCTTCGCTATAACGCGTGGCTAAATCCTCAAAGGGCTTGCCAAATCTAACAATACTATCTCGTAGCTCATTTAAAAAAGTGATGGTATTTAAGTCCGCGTCGGCATCCGCCTTTATTTTTACGAGAATGTGCCGCGATCTAATTGTTTCGCCACGTCGTTCTAATAATTGTATGATATGGAATCCAACCGGTGATTCTGTAACTTCTGAAATTTCATTAAGCTCAAGTGCAAAAGCAGCAGATTCAAACTCGGGGAAAAATACACCTCTGCGAACAAAACCAAGGTCTCCTCCCTCAGCAGCACTTCCCGGATCTTCCGACCAGCGTGTAGCAAGCTTACCAAAATCAGCACCTTGTACCAATGAATCGCGAATTGCATTTGCGATATCAAAATATTTTTTCTTTAATTGTTCTGAGGGGTTAGGATTGCGGAAAATGTGCCGTAATCTCACCTTTTCTGGAATTGCACCTATACTATCTTTATAAACAGTAAAAAATTCTTCTACTTCTCTGCGTGTTACTTCTACATCAGCAAACTTTTTCTCGCGCACCCGCTGAATCATTAAGCTTTTTTCAACTTCATCACGCATTTCTCTCTTAATTTTATCGAGAGTCATTCCATAAACTTGCTCCAAGCGCTCCTTGGATCCAAATTGCTGAAGAAAATTATCAACTTGATACTGTATCTGTCGGTTAATATCATCCGCGGTCACAGTAATCGAATCAAGTTGCGCCCGAGCGAAAACTAATTTTTCTTCAATTAATGAGTTTAATACGCGTTCTTTAATTCCGGGTGAGTCAGGGGCAATATTATTCTGTGCAGCCAATAAAGCCGTTTTATAGTCGAGTTCACTTTGCAAAATAATTTCGTTATCTACAATAGCAACAATTCTATCAACAACCTGTTGTGCAAAATTAGCTACGCTGAGAATGCACAAAAACAAATAAATTTTTTTTATCATTTTTTATCTTGTTTCAACTTTAAATTCTTTATACGACTTTTGAAGAAGCTCTTCAGTCAATTCTTTAACACGCACAGAATGATAATTTTCTTCTATGCGTTCTCTAATATCTTCGAAACCGGGAATTTCACCAGCCGGTAATTTTTTTTCTAATCTCATAACTGCAAAATAGCCTGTCTCATTATGTAGAACAAAGCTTGTTTCACCAGGGACTAATGATTCGGCAACTCTGAGTATTCCTCCCGAAAAAAAGGAGAATCGGTATTCACGTGAGTTAATTCCGCCAGCTTTAAAACCAGGTTGAAGCTTCACTTTTGCCAAAGCCTTTTCCCACCCTATTTCATCAATTAAATTTCTGAAACTAACCGCTGACTCTTCATCGCCAAATACGGCGTAACTAATAAAAAACAAGTCATCTTCAAGCGCAAAACGGTGTTTGCTTTCTTCGTAAAATGCCCTTAGCTTTTTTTCGTCGGGAGCCATAACCCCCTTTTTAATAACCGAGCGAAGATACAAGGCTCCGGCAAGTTCTTTTTGAGACTCAGCGTTAAGTCTCAAAAAATCCTCTTGTTCTGTTATACCTGCATCAACTGCAAGTTTATAGAGAATCTCTTTATTGATCCAATTACGAATATACTCTTGCTTCTGTGCAGCGGTGAGCGAAGAGGAATCTATGTCTCGATACATATCACTCGAGTAGAGAAAAGAATCACCAACTCGAGCAACAAAGGGGTCGTTAATTCTTTGCTCGCTGCATCCCGGAAACAGGAGCAGCGAACAAAAAACCAAAATCAGAAGTAAAAAGCTATTTACGCTCTTTAAATGCTGATAATAATATATCATAATATTGCTCAGGTCTGAATGTAGAGCGGAGACGTTCATTATATTCGCTTTCTAAACGCTTACTTTCAAATTCTTGAAAATGACCCGAAACTTCAGGACGTGCTTCCTCGAATGTTTTTTTACGAGGTTTATCCTTCGCTATTACTTTGATAACGGAGAAGCCGTTTGAATTTGGAATGGGGTTAGATACCTCTCCAATATTCATATTTGTGGTGGCCTGTGTTAACACGCTTTGATCAACCGGCATCCAACCTTGATAACCGTTGTTCTTTTTAGCATTAACTTTTTCACTATA
>CALKUG010000518.1 GCA_937996765.1 uncultured Ignavibacteria bacterium | reverse complement strand
AGAGTATTATAGAGAGCGGACATCAGTAGAAGCTCTTTTTCTATTAAGTAAGCAATTGTATGATATTTACACTACATCCGGAAATCCGGATGATAGAAACAGAGTTTTAGTTGTAACAGGTAAAGCACTCGATTATTATGTTTTGTTTCGGAACCAGTTTTTCAATTCGCAATCATCTTTTGAAAACCTGAAATCGTTGAATTATTTCTTTGAGTTTGCTCTTGATATGAGTTATCAGATTTATACCGCGACAAAAGACTCTCTCGCTTTGGAAATAGCTTTCAAGAGTTTTGAAATTCATAAAGGAAAGCGGCTATTGGCGGGTGCAAAAAACGATAAAGAACTCCTGATGATTTACATTCCTGAATCAGCAGCGGATTCACTAATTTCTTTGCAAAGAGAATATTATCTTAATTCACGCAACTCCAAATTAGATGTAACGGTTACTTCAACAGATTCTTTAGTGCCGGAAGACTTATCCCTCGAAGTAAGAAGATATCTTGTAAAGTATTTATCTCTTAAAGCTAATCTTGAGCAAAGATACCCTCAGCTCAAGAATGTTACTTTCTCCGACTCATTACCTTCAATTAATGCGGTTGTTTCTCTCTTCGAAAGTGAAACTTCGGTGACGTCGTTCCGAGTTATTGCAGGTAAACTCTATTCTCTCAGCTTCAAGGGTAAGCAGATGTATTTCAAGAGTGAGCGGGTAAATAAATTAGAATTTGAAATTTCGAAACTGGTTAGAGCAATCAAAAAATTTGATCAACAGCAATTTTCACAGCATCAGCAGTATTGTTCAAATAAACTTTTGCCGCACCTAATATCTGCGAAGCAAATTGTTATTGTGCCCGATGAATATTTGTGGAGCATACCATTCGAGGTATTAAAAGGACGTAAAAATTCAAAGAAATTTTTGATTGAAGAAAGTATAGTTTCATATCATCATTCGTTGTTGGGATACTTATTTGAGAGGAATAATTCACTCCCAAATTTTCTCTACAAAAGAGAATTTGTTGGAATAGCACCTTTTTCAAAAAAAGTTGGAGAAGTCAACCCTCTCAAAAGCTCTGTTGAAGAAATCGGTTTGTTTGCACGAACTCGTGGAGAATTTGTTGGAGCTGAACTGATTGATGAGGATGCTACTGCAAAAAACAGTATTAGTCTTATGCAATCAACAGAAATGGCACATTTTGCAACACACTCTATTGGTGGAAGTGTTGGTTCAGAGCCGTTTATGCTTCTGCGTTCGGAGCAAGGGGGAGTGGATACTTTAACACTTCGTGATTTAATTCTCTCTCGCAGCAATATTAAAACAGCCATTCTCAGCAGTTGTGAAAGTGGAATTGGCACCATCGAACGAGGTGAAGGTGTGGTATCTTTAGCAAGGGGATTTTTGGTTAACAGGAGCGAAAATGTTCTTTATACACTATGGAAAGTATTTGATTCGCCTACACTTGGCTTTATGACTAAATTTTACGGAAATTTCAATGGTCAAAATTTTGAGGAATCGCTTGCAATTACTAAGCGTGAGATGATAAAAAATAAGGCTACAGCATTCCCTGCTTTATGGGCACCTTTTGTTGGAATTAGCAATTAATTATTTATTAATTAAAATCACTAACCGACTACGTAAATCTTTCCGGTGTATATTAACTCTTCAGAGCTTTCCAATGTCCAATAATATAGACCATTTGAAACGGGCAGTGAGGTTTGGAAAGGTGTAGCAACACTTTTGAATACGGCTTGTTCTATGCCTTTATTGTTATAGAGTTTTAGCGTATAATCTTGAGTTCCGTTTTTCCACTCAAAAATTACCACTTTACCTTCTAAAGTATCCCCAACTTTTGGGGCAACAACTTCAACAGCCACCGAACGTAGATAAGAACCAACCATGGGTTCATAAATATCAGAAGGAGAATACTGAGATTCTGCAAAAGCAATACTGGTACTATCCGGTACTACTAAAGGAGAAACGTTTTTGTAATTTTTTGAAATCTGTTCGTGGAACGGAATTTTTTCTTCAACAATCATTTTTGAAGGAGTTTTGGTAGAATCGAAAACCAATGAAGAGTAGAATATTACTGAAAAAAGAAGTGTAGCAACACCTGCAGCTGCAAAATACATATAATAGTCTGAAAACTTATTTGATTTCTTCAGAGCTTTCTCGGGCAAGGAAAGCAGGTTAGCTGCTTCTGCTTTTTGCAGCAGTAAAGCAACATCAATAACACGCTCCATACAAGGAGGACATTGTTCAATGTGGGAGCTAATCTCCTTGGGTATGGCTATCCGGTTGTTTTTTGCTAACAACTCGGCTGCGATTGCAATATTTTGGTCGTCTAAATGTGCCATTTTTTTATTTGTCTCATACATTATACGAATTTCCTAAGCTGATTCGGACATTTTGCTCGAGAAAAAGTATTCGATTAAAATTATTATAGACTCTTTAGTGTAACTCTTGTTTGGTGGGTTACCGTTCAAAACTCGAATTAAATCATTTATTTTTCTATCACTCCATCGGCGTAAAGAATCGCCCTGCATATCTTTTTTATCATACTTAGATAATAAATTTGCAAGAAGGGTATAGCGTTGTTGTTCATTCTCATCAAAATAAAGGAGTTCAGTTGGAATAGTAGAAAGCGGGGAATTTTTTGAAAGTTCTGCAATTGTATCGTTGATTTCCTGGGGAGTAAGTTCTATGTTAGCAAAGATTTTCAAGCAGGAAATAAGGCGAGCCGGGTATTTATTTAATAAAATCAAAAAGTTTAAGCGTTTAATTTCATCAGCAATAAGCGCTTTTGTGTCTGAAGAAATATCCGAAAAGATCTCAGTGTCTTCATTAATTGCTTCTGAGCGAATTTTTCGAGATTGCTCAACTCTAACGACATCTTTGCAATAGTTTGTTACCACAGTTACAACGTAGGTGGTTAACTTGGTTTCACCGCTGTAGGTTTGTTTTATTTTGTCAAATTTGTGAGTTAAAAGTTCTTCGTTAACAGATGAAAGTAAGTCGTCAAAAAAATCGGGCATAGAGTAGCGCGTACATACCTCGTTAACCGCAAAGCGGAGCAGGGGTTGTAATTCTTTTAGCAATGTATTATAGTCTGTTTTTAACAGATGCAAATAATCAGGGGT
>CALKUG010000517.1 GCA_937996765.1 uncultured Ignavibacteria bacterium | reverse complement strand
CTTCCGAAGGTTTAAGCGAAAAATCGCTGTTTTTATTGTTATAAATATGAAAAAAAATGTAAACATCTTCGATGTACAAGCTGGCATTGATGCTGAGATCGAAAAGATTTCAAAGACTTTACCTAAGGGTATATCGGTTGATACCGGATTTAAACAAGCAGCAAATGTTGACTACCGGCTAAACGGATTAGTGCGAGATTTTATAATCGCAATATTGCTTGTTCTTATAACCTTGTTGCCTTTAGGAACAAGAGCATCAATAATTGTAATGATATCCATTCCACTCTCATTACTAATGGGCATTTTTGCCTTAGATGTATTTGGATTTAACATCAATCAGCTGAGTATTGTAGGACTGGTTATTGCTCTCGGACTCGTAGTTGATGATTCGATAGTAGTGGTTGAGAATATTGCACGATTCTTACGCGAAGGTTACTCACCTGATGAAGCCGCGCTTGCTGCAACAAGTCAAATTGGCGTTGCAGTAATGGGAACCACCGCCACATTAATCTTTGCATTCTTGCCTCTATTAATGTTGCCCGGTACAAGTGGTGATTACATCCGCTCATTGCCTATGGCTGTTATAACAACCGTTGTGGCATCTCTTCTCGTATCCATAACCATAATCCCTTTCCTCGCAGGCAGATTTATGAAACCTGAGGATGATCCGGAAGGCAACAGGTTTATGAAAGGTATGCATAAAATTATCAACCTTTCATACGCAAAATTACTTACCAAAGCTCTACAAAAACCGGTGCATACATTGGTAATTACCGGTGTTATATTTTTAACATCTTTAGCTTTGATACCTATTGTTGGATTTAGCTTATTCCCTAAAGCAGGAATACCGCAGTTTCTTATTACTATTGAAACTCCCGAAGGAAGCAATATAACCGCAACCGACTCAGCAGTTGCGTATGCAGAGAAAATTCTTCAACAACAAAAGGAAGTAGAATTTGTTTTTGCAAACGTGGGAAAAGGGAATCCCGAGATTTACTATAACATGGTAGGCACGGGGCAGAAGGCTTCGCTCGGGGAGTTGTTTGTACAAATTAAGAGAATGCATAGTAGTGAGTATGCAGAGTTTTATGGACGGCTCCGCGAAAAATTCAAACAATACCCTTATGCAACTATTAAAGTGAAAGAGTTTGAAAATGGTCCCCCGATTGATGCACCAATAGCAATGCGTATTCTCGGCGAAGATTTAGCTGAATTAAAAACAATATCTGCCCAAGTTGAAGATATAATGAAGAATACCGAAGGAACGTTGTATATCACTAATCCTTTACGTGCTAACAAGACCGAGGTATCGTTTAGACTCAATCGTGAAAAAGCCTCTATGTTAGGAATAACCGAAGCTGAGTTTGCAAAAACAATTCGTTTAGCAATCGCCGGATTAGAGCTTAGTACTATTCGTGAAAACGACGGAGATGAGTATAACATATTGGTTACGTTGCCTCGGAATAGAAAACAGACTATAGATGTGTTCGACAAACTTACGGTAGCATCTTTATCCGGTTCCTTAGTTCCCGTGAAACAAGTGGCTGATATGTCGTTTGAATCATCACCAACAAAAATCAATCATTATAACAAAGAACGAGCAGTAACAGTATCTTCATTTGTTCAGACAGGTTATAACACCGATAAACTGACAAAAGATATCCTTGCTAAAGTAAGTGAATTGCAATTACCCGCCGGTTATCGAATAGTTCCGGCCGGTGAGTTGGAAACAAGACAGGAAAGCTTTGGCGGACTTGGTGTAGCAATTATTATAGCAGTGTTTGGAATAATAGGAATATTGATACTTGAGTTTGGTGATTTCAAAAGCACCCTCATTGTATTAACCGTGGTACCTCTCGGATTTATTGGAGGTGTAACTATGTTATTACTTACGGGCTACACACTCTCATTCACAGCGTTTATCGGTTTTATTGCTTTGGTTGGCATCGAAGTAAAAACATCAATATTGTTGGTAGATTTTACAAATCAACTCCGCGAGCAAGGAATGTCGGTTGTAGAAGCAATTGAAAAAGCAGGAGCCGTAAGGTTTGTACCCGTGCTCCTAACAAGTGCTACGGCAATAGGCGGATTGATACCTATTGCCTTGGAGCGTTCCGATTTATTTTCGCCTCTTGCATTGGTAATAATTGGTGGATTGATAAGCTCAACCTTATTGGCAAGGTTAGTAACTCCGGTGATGTATAAGTTGTTACCCCCGAAAGTGAAGGTTGCTCAAGATTAATTAACCGTGTAATACTGAATATATTTTGAAACTGAGAGCTCGTCCTACCCTTAGGGCGAGCTCTTTTGTATGGGATGAGGAAATATTAACATTCTCGTAATTCTTTCTTAATATCGGCTTAATATTGGGGAACTACTTTTGAACACGAAAGGAGAAACTTTATGAAATTTCTGTTTTTCGTGGTTTTTATTATTTCCCAATATTTTTCATTTTCACAATCCCCCCTCACGTTAACACCGCTATCCTCACCCCTCACTAAACCTGAGGTTAATACTTCGTCTCCTCTCAAAGATATAATAACACATACAAGAATTGTTTCCTCCTTTATGATTTCTGAGGGTTCAAATTTGCGTTCATCGTTACACACTCCGCCTGCTGACGCTGAGGTGTATTCCTGTAATGCTTTAATTAGGTCAGATGAGAGCTTGTCTGTTGGAATGGTATTTGGCTATCAAGATGAAAACAATTTTTACAGATTAGTGTTGAATGAATCGAAGGAAAACAAGGTATCGAATCGAAAAATCGAAAGAATTAGTGAAGGTGTGGTTGCATCGCTTTACGAACGCAACACTGAGAATGCCATACCTGATGATTGGTTTTCGTTAACTGCAATTATTAAGAATGATTCGTTACTAACATTTGTAAATGGTGAGTTATTCTCAACTGTTAATTTTGTTAAAAATGGCTATGGCGATGTTGGAGTTATTTCCATAGGAAAGGGTAACTTGGAATACGATAGCGTTTCGGTTACCAGGGGCTTCAATGTTTATAGTGCACCCGCCCCTTTTAGCGGTTTTGTTGATAGACAGCCGTACATACAAAACTCTACCAAAAATTCAGTAGCCATTGCTTGGATGACAAAAGAACCTTCCTTGGGAAGTGTTACAGTTATTAAGGACTCAATTGCCCTTACGTTTAATGAAGAATTTAAAACTAACAGACACTATGTTGAGCTTAATAATCTCGATCAAGGTAGTAAATATTCCTACAAAGTTTTAAATGATACTGTTTTATTTGCCGATTCCCTTGAATTTACAACCTTCCCCGAAGATTCGAAAGACACTCTCTCTTTTATAGTATGGGGGGATAGTGGCACACTAACCAATAATCAAATCGCTATGAACTCGATAATTAACGAGCAAAAATCTTCTATTGATTTTGCGTTACATGTTGGGGATGTTTCGCAGTTTAATGGTGAAGAATACGATCAGGTTTATTTCAGTGCGTATGCACCTTTGATAGCAAGCAAACAAGTTTATACTGTTATTGGTAATCATGATACTTACCATAATAATGCACAAACCTACCTTAATGATTTTTATATGGATAACGGAAGCTCAAACTCTGAGCGTTATTATTCTTTCAGACACGGTAAAGCTTTTTTTATCGCCTTGGATACCAACATCGACTTTGAACCGGGGAGCGAGCAATACGCTTTCTTGTTAAGCCAATTACAATCTCCCGAGAGATTGGATTGTGATTGGACGATTGTTTTTTTCCACCATCCGCCTTATTGCGAATTATGGACGGGATGGAGCGGTGAATTAAACGTTCGACGCCATATTATGCCTCTTATGGAAAAGCACAAAGTCGATGTTGTGTTTAACGGACACACCCACGGTTATGAACACGGAAAAACAGGAGGAGTACATTATGTTATCACCGGAGGAGGTGGAGGGAACTTGGATGTATATGCCAGAGACGTTATGTACATCACAAAATCAAAATCAGTTTATCACTATAGCAAGGTAGTTATAAATGGCAACAAATTGGAAATTTATGCAATTGATAGTAAAGGATCAATTTTAGACCAATTCAGTATAGAAAAAGAATCCGTTGTTGCCTCTAATAAACAGAATGAGGAAATTCTCCGTGAAGAGGCAGATTAGTTTATAAATCTTCACAATTGTAATTAATCTTACCACACCAATATTGATAACGTGCATTTAACAGTCGGTTAACTTTGCGTTAACATTGTGCTGTTACCTTTGTCACTTAATTTTGGAATATTAATGAAGTCACTTGTAATCGTTTACTTTATAGTTTTATTTCCCTACATCGCGACTGCACAAACCGTGTTGTTTTCGGAGAATTTTGATAATCAATCTCTACTTGGTTGGACAATTTTGGACGACCAACCCGCATTTTCCGGTCCAAGTAAATGGTATGTAGAGGATAAAGAACTCAGACAGACTTCAAACATCTGGGCTTATGCTGAGCCATTAGAGTTTTTCTACCATCTTGGCACACAAATCATTGCCGACAGCACTTCACTGAATAATTATACAATTAATGCACTCTTGAAATCAACAGATAATGACGGTATTGGAATAATTTTCCGCTATGTAAATCAAAAAAACTACTATCGTATTTTACTATTAGATGATGCAGCTAACGGCGGACCTAAACGGAAATTACAAAAATTTGTTAATGGTGAACCGGTAACACTTTATGAGAAAACTTATACCGATGCCACTCCTACAGGTTGGTTCTCTGTAACAGCAGATGTAAGAGGCGATACTATAACTACTTATGTAGATGGCGAGCGTTTTGCTTCCGTAACTGATGCTACTTACCCCAAAGGAAAAATCGGTTTATTCTGCTACGCAAATTCCGGGGCATATTTTGACAGCGTTAAAGTTACAGAAGATTTTTTACTCTACGGAAAACCTAACATTCCTGATGTTGTTGTTGAGCGTGCGCCATATATTCAATTAACTGAAAAAACCAGTGTGTCTATAGCTTGGAATTCTGTTTCAAAAACAAAAGGCAGTGTAACTGTTTCGGGTCCCG
>CALKUG010000516.1 GCA_937996765.1 uncultured Ignavibacteria bacterium | reverse complement strand
ATTATAAGACCGTTTATAACTTTTTTTTTTTTTTTTCTCATAAATAAGGTTCTAAATCAGAATACTTTTCAATTCCTGAAATCGTAGCTTCAGGAGCAATTCTTTTAACTAAGCCCTGCAATACTTTGCCAGGACCAATTTCAACAAAATCAGTAAAACCATCGGCAACCATATTACGGATAGTTTCTTCCCATCTTACAGGGGCAGTAACTTGTTGCTCTAACAAACTTTTTATCTCTGCACCTGAAACTACAGGTTTAGCGGTCACATTTGCGTAAACAGGGAATTTTGCATCATAAATATTTGCAGCAACTAATTCAGCAGCAAGTTCATCTTTACCCGATTGCATCAAAGGTGAATGAAATGCACCTGAAACTACAAGCTCTTTAACCAACTTTGCACCCTTGGCTTTAGCAAGCTCCATGCCTTTTTTCACACCTTCAACAGATCCTGATATTACGATCTGACCAGGGGAATTAAAATTAGCACACTGAACTATACCTTCTGCAGAAGCTTCATTACAAACTTCTTCAACCACGGCTCCATCAAGACCAACAACCGCTGCCATTGTGCCTTTATTGGCTTGGCCGGCTTTTTGCATGGCCTGTCCGCGAAAACGTACAAGTTTTACAGCATCATAAAACTGAATTGCCTTTGCAGCAACTAAAGCTGAATACTCACCAAGTGAATGCCCAGCTGCTCCTTCGCATTCTAATTTTCTTAAGAGTGAAAACAAAACAACGCTATGCAAAAAAATTGCGGGTTGTGTGAATTCAGTTTGCCGGAGCTCATCTTCAGGACCGTTGAACATAATGTGCGAAAGATTTACACCAAGAGCATCATCGGCTGTGCGAATCATCTCTCTGGCTTCTACAGAATTATCAAATAAATCTTTTGCCATCCCAACATATTGGCTCCCCTGTCCGGGGAATAAAAATGCGCGTTTACCCATTTATAAACTCCACACAAACAAGTTAGCACCCCAGGTAAAGCCTGCTCCAAAAGCTGACATTACTACTTTATCACCTTTTTTCAGTTTACCTTCGCGGTAGTATTCAACTAAACACAAAGGAATAGTTGCCGCTGTGGTGTTACCATACTTAGAAATATTAAGCATCACTTTGTCTTTCGAGAGTCCCATTCTCTCAGCAGTTGCATTGATGATACGAAGATTTGCTTGGTGCGGTGCTAAGAACGCAATATCGTCACCTGTTAACCCGTTTCGTTTCATAACTTCATACGATATATCAGCCATACCTTTAACTGCAACTTTGAATACCGCTTGACCTTCTTGAAAGATGTAGTGCATTTTTTTATCAACGGTTTCATGAGTTGGAGGATTTAAACTTCCGCCACCTTTCATATAGAGGTATTCTCTTCCTGAACCATCGGTGTGTAAAATTGAATCTTGCAAACCCACTGATAAATCTTCGCTGGGTTCGAGAAGCACAGCCGCTCCTGCATCACCAAATAAAATAACGGTGTTACGATCGTTGTAATCAATAATAGAGCTCATCTTATCAGCACCAATAACAAGGACTCTTTTATACTGTCCCGATTCAACTAAATTAGCGCCTGTTTGGAATGCAAATAAAAATCCCGAGCATGCTGCTGAGAGGTCAAAGCCCCATGCATTTTTAGCTCCAATATTATCCTGTACTAAACAAGCTGTAGCAGGGAAAAACATATCAGGAGTTACCGTTGCAACAATTATAACATCAATAGAATTAGGATCAATATTGTGTTTTTCCAATAAGTCCTTTGCTGCACCGGTTGCTAAATCGCTAGTAGCACCGTCTTTTAATCTTCTTCTCTCTTTGATTCCTGTTCTTGAGGTAATCCACTCATCGTTAGTATCAAGATATGCTTCAAAAAATTTATTATCAATTACTTCATCGGGTAGATACATACCAACTGCTGTAACAACAGCACTATATTTTCTATTTTCTTTATTCATTTCACTTACCTTTTACAATTTTGATTTGCTATCAGCAATACCCTGCTGAATATGGGTCAGCAAATCTTTATCAAACATTTGCTTTGCAGCACGAATCATATTTTTAATAGCTTTTGGGGAAGACGAACCATGCCCAATTATTGTTATACCTTTTACTCCGAGCAGTGGGACTCCGCCATATTCCTCGTAGTCAAGTGGTTTTAATGTTTCTTTCAAAACAGATTTTACCAACAGTGTTTTAATACCGTTCCAAATACTTTTGCTTGCGTAATCTTTAATGAGATGTTTCAGAAGAGGTATAACCCCTTCTCCAAACTTCAAAACTATATTTCCAACAAACCCATCGCAAACAACAACGTGAGCAGTACCTTTTAGTATGTCACGCCCTTCAATATTTCCGATAAAGTTTAACGAAGAGTTTTTTAATAATTTATGAGCTTCTTTGCTCACTTCATTACCTTTTGTTTCTTCTTCACCAACCGAAAGTATGCCAACTTTAGGTTGAGGGATGTTATGCATTTTTTCAACAAAAATGCTACCCATTATTCCATATTCCAACAAATGAGTAGGTTTTGAATCCACTGAAGCACCGGCATCAAAAATGGTGGTGATACCTGCCTGATTAGGCATAAATGTGCCTATAGTAGGACGTCCCACGCCTTCTAAGCGACCCAAAATAAACATACCGCATGCAACCATTGCACCGGTATTACCTGCAGAAACAAAGGCATCTACTTCACCTTTTGCAAGCAAATTAGAACCTATAATCATAGAGGATTCTTTTTTATTCCGTAAGGCATCGGTAGGTTTGTCGTGCATGGTGACAACATCGGGAGCATGTACAATATCCTCTTCTGAGAAATTTACTTTTTGCTCTTTTATAATTGAAAGCAGTTTATCTTTTTGGCCAACAAGTAACACCCTAATGTTGGGGATTTCTTGCAATGCCTGTACCGCTCCCAACACTTCGCTCAGGGGAGCGTTATCGCTCCCCATAGCATCAAGTGCAATTCTACAGAGGGAATTTTTTGTGGTCGAGGGATTCGACATCAGTCTGGGTGCTTAGTTAGCTCTGTTAACTAAACGACCATTATAATAGCCGCATTTTGGGCATGCATGATGCGAAAGCTTAACTTCGCCGCAATTTGAGCAAGTGCTTACTGTTGGGGCAACTGCTTTGTAGTGGGTTCTTCTTTTTGCAGTGCGTGTTTTGGACATTCTGCGTTTCGGATTTGGCATCGCTTCTTCTCGTTATTTTAGTGTTACGTTAATAAATGTGTTAATTACTAATTCAGGTTGTCTTCTTCTAACTTTTTCTTCAAGTTCAGAAGGGGCAACCACCTATCGTCAATGGTCTCATCTTTACACTCGCAGCTCGTATTATTTAAATCCGTTCCGCAGTGTGGACACAACCCTTTGCAATCTTCTTTGCAAAGAACTTTTACCGGTAGAGCCAACTGTGAGTAGTCATGCAAATCCTGACTTATATCAATAAACGGCTCTTCGGGTGAAATAAATCGAATTTCATCCGATTCTTCTTGTTCTCCGCTATCTACTAAATACACAACTTCAAATTGAGTATTTATTTCTTCCTCAAATTCACTACCGCACCTATCACAATTTAATTTTGCTTTAACTTGTAAATCTGCATCGGCAATAAGTTGGTGAATTGACTTATCAATTTTAACCTTTAAAAGGTAACCATTAATAAATGGATCAACTAAGCCAACATCAGAAACACTACCTTCAAATTCAAGGTTATGCTTGCCCGGTTTCAAATTTGATATTTTTATCTTCAAAGTAAATCCTTTTTAGACCTGCAAATATAACATTTGTTGTTTATATTATCAATTTATGTGAAAAAATGTCGATTCATTATTATTGAATCTTTTGTGGTTCTCGGCCATCATACATGTTGATAAGCCTTTTTTTTATATATGTGCTGAGTATTTGTTTTTACATTTGCTAAAATAAATATTTTCGGTATTTTGCGTCAAATATTAGATAACTTATTATTAATTCTGGAGACTGTATGAAATTATTTTCAAGACTGTTAATCTTGTTTGCTGTAGTGGCTTTTATGGGTTGTAAGTCTGAAATGAAAATTGATGAAGCTTATGCCGGCGACGGTGATTTAAAATGGTACACAAATCTTGAAGACGCTAAAAAAGTAGCTAAACAAGAAAACAAAGATATATTAATTAACTTCACTGGATCAGATTGGTGCATTTGGTGCAAAAAATTAGATGCAGAAGTTTTTTCTAAAAAAGAGTTTTCGGATTATGCAAAAGCAAGTTTGATTCTTGTTAAATTAGACTTTCCTAAACGTATTCCTCAAACTGATGAAGTTAAGAATTACAACAGAAATCTCATGAATACCTATGGCGTTCAAGGATTCCCCACAATTGTTTTGTTAGATAGTAAAGGTACCCATGTTACAGATACCGGATATCAAGAAGGTGGCGCAGTTGCTTATGTCAGTCATTTGAAACAGCTACTAAAATAAATAATTGTTTTCATTGAAATGAGAAAAGGCACTGTTAGGTGCCTTTTTTATTTTCTTCTAAATACTGCACAATTTGTTTAAGAGCCCTTTCAGAAATCTTTTCTACAATTTCCATTTGTCTCAATAATTCTTCTCTGTTCCCCTCATTTTCAGCAATCCGTTCTATAAGCTTTATTGGTTCATATAAGGATTCTATTCCTAAATAGTGAAATGTTGGCTTTAGCGTATGTGCTGATTTTTGAATTTTCTTAAATTCCGATTCCTCAACTATTAATCTCTTTAAATCAGAAATCGATTGAGGAGTCTTTTTTATAAATTGATCAATCATATTAATTACAAAGGAGGCATTACCTCCTGATACTTCTTCAATGTAACTAAGATTAAACATTTTTTCTTCCACAATAACATTTTCTACCTGGCTTACTTTTTCGGCTTCACCAATTGAAGTCAGCTCATTTTTTACGGATAAGAACTGTAACAGTTTGTTGCGCAAATCCTGAGGCTTAAATGGTTTGCTAATGTGCCCATTCATACCAATTTTTTGTACTTTTTCTTTGGTATCCTGCAAAGCGGCAGCAGTTAGTGCAATAATAGGAGTTGCCTGAACTCGCTTATCT
This sequence comes from uncultured Ignavibacteria bacterium, assembly GCA_937996765.1. Taxonomy (GTDB): domain Bacteria; phylum Bacteroidota; class Ignavibacteria; order Ignavibacteriales; family Ignavibacteriaceae; genus CALKUG01. Next base: position 6,423 of record CALKUG010000516.1, on the reverse strand, counting down.
CTGTCTGCTCTAATAATCTGAGTGGCCTCCAAACCATCCATAACAGGCATAGAGATATCCATAAGTACTATGTCGAATCGCTCTTTCCTTAAAAGATTTACACACTCTAATCCGTTTGAAACAACCGTATATGCCACACCCCAATAATCCAAGATATTAGTAACAACAAGTTGATTCATCTCGTTATCTTCTGCTATTAAAACTCTCATTTGAGAAAGCTCGATTTTCTTAACACTATCGCTTGGCTCATAATCAGAGGTTAAGTCAGTTGCTGAATCCTCCCCTATTTTGTAAGGTATAATCACAGAAAATCCCGACCCCAGCCCAACCGTGCTTTTTACCGATATTGTTCCGCTTTGCATCTCAACTAATCTTTTAACAATTGTTAATCCCAACCCCGTGCCCATTTTTTTCTTTTTGTTTTTTACTTCAATTTGTTCAAAACTTTCAAAAATGGAAGCCAATCTTTCAGTAGGAATGCCTATACCCGTATCCCGAACATTAATTGCAATATTGCACGTTTCATCAGTTTGTAATTCACCATCTAACTTTATAGAACACTCTACAATACCCTCATCCGTAAATTTTACAGCATTGGAAAGTAAATTGATGAGGATTTGATTTAACCTCACTGAATCACCAACAAGTATTTTGGGAATAGAAGAATCTATAGACGTTTTTAATTCCAGTTTTTTCTCTTTTGCCAACACTTCGATTGTATCAAAAACTTTATGCACTGATTCTCTTATATCAAACGGCTCTGCGTGTAATTCAAGTTTCCCTGCTTCAATTTTGCTTAAATCCAAAATATCGTTAATGATCATTACAAGATGCTCTGAGCTTGCTTTAATTACATTTAGGTAATTTTGTTGCTCAGGCAGAGGTTTCATTTCAAGTAGTAAGTGAGTAAGTCCAACAACCGCATTCATGGGAGTCCTCAACTCATGACTCATATGGGCTAAGAACTGCTCCTTAGCACGGGTTGATTCTTCCGCTAACAGCTTTGCCCTTACTAAATCTGATTCAAATTTTTTCCTGTCGGTGATGTCGGTGGAAATTCCTAATATATGTACACTACCATCTTTTTGTTCCAAGGGTACTTTGATTGTGTCGTACCAAGTGGTAGTTCCATCAGATTTAGTAAATGGTTCTTCTACCCTTACCGCTCTTCCCTCCGCTACAACCTTCTTTTCCACCTCATTATATACATCGAGTTCATCTTTATGATGATGTACTTCTTCATTTGCTCTAAATTCAATTTCTTCAATGCTTTTTCCAAAAATTTCAGAAACAGCCTTATTAACTAATAAAAATCTACCATACCTATCTTTCACAAAAATAAGATTGGGGCTTGCATCTATTACCTTACGCACAAATTCACGCTGTTCTTCGAGTTGTAGCTGCGAACGTTTAGATTCCGTTATATCAATCGAAAACCCTATGAGCATTTCGTTGTTTTCAGAGTCAGTGAACAATTGTTTACCGGCTATTAATGTTCTAAGTTCATCATTAACATAAATCTCCTCCTCGTGCTTAACGCCTTGCAGCGAACTCCTTCTTACCGCAGCATCATCATTCATTAATTTTTTTGCTGTGGTCTCAGGGAAAATATCAAAATCAGTTTTGCCTACAACCTCACCTTCAACACCAAGGTAACTGCGGCAGAACTCATTCATAAAAGTGAATCTTCCCTCCTTATCTTTTATAAAGATGTTAACAGGAATACTATTAAGAATCGAGGTAAGTAATGTTGAATTACGTTTACTGGATTGTTCTGCTAACTTACGTTCATGAACATCCATAAATATTCCAAAGTAGATGACTTTATCACCCAATACCTTTGCAGGATATGCCACGGACTCAAACCATCGTTCTGTTTTTTGAGCAGTTTTTATTCTTCCTTCTTCATGCCACATTGTTTTTGTGGCTGATGCTTTTTTAAAAGACTCAATCCATCTTTCACTATCTTCAGGATTAACCGGGAACAATTTGAAGTCTTTTTTTAATTGCTCGGGTGGGATTCCAAAAATCCTCTCAGAATTGCTGCTTATAAATAAAAAACCATTTTCTCCACTGCTATTTTGATACCATTCAAATAGTACAGCAGGCACATACTCAGAAATCATTTCTAAATGCTCTGCTGCATAGCTCATGCTTTTTTTATCTTCAAGCTCTCGTATTCTACTTTCTAATGAGGCTATGTATTCTTCCGAAGTCATTACAATCTACCTTTAAAAATCTCTTGTTGTAAAATAGGAAAGTTTTCAAAGAATTTTGCAATCAAAAGTTAAGGGAATGGCACTGAGATAATTGTTATATTACATATCTGATTATGTTTATTTGGATGAGATGATATATTTACAAAACATTGGTACTTTTGGTGAAATTGGGGCTTCATGCTATTACCTCTATATAGATGGAACCGGCATTGTAATTGACGCCGGTATGCACCCTAAAAAAGATGGCGTTGAGTCATTACCTGATTTTGATAAGCTCGAAGACAAACAAGTCGATTATCTCATCATTACCCATGCTCACCATGATCATATTGGTTCTGTTCCTTACTTGGTACGAAGACACCCACACGTAAAAATACTGAGTACTGTAAATACCGTTGAACTTGCCATTCTTTCTATGGTGAATTCATCACGCATTATGAAAGAATATGTTGAAACTCGCACGCTTACCGCAAAGCAACGCTCCTCGCTTATGCCCTATACTGCTGAAGAAACAACATACTTGGGCAGAATGATTGAGGGACTTGAATACGAGAAGCCGTACTTCCTCAGCGGATTTAAACACAAAAGTTCTGAAGATATTGAGTTAGTTCTGTATGATTCAGGGCATATTATGGGCTCTGCTTCGCTGCTTATTAAACACAAAGGCTTTAGCTTCTTTTTTACCGGTGATATAAATTTTACTCCCCAGACCATACTTGCAGGAGCTCAGATTCCTCGTATGAGTGTAGATGTTTTACTTTCGGAGGCAACACTTGGCTCAACCGCTTTACAAGGTACTTGGAAAGAAGAAGAAGAAAAATTGGCAAAGGCCTTAAATGCCGTTCTGAGCAACGGAGGTTCTGCGCTCATACCCGTTTTTGCTATTGGCAAATCGCAAGAGCTTCTTGCTTCAATCTATGATATGATGATCGACCACAAAATACCAATCTCTCCTATCTATGTTGCAGGTATGAGCAATAAAGTAAATCGACTTTATGATTCGGGTAGATTTAGAGGAAGCCGTGTTTCGCTGAGTTATGACTTGCGAGAAATTCCTAAAATTACCTTAAAGGATTCCACTCCCTTAAATGAGATTTTTAAAGGGAAGTCGATAGTTTTGGCCACAAGCGGAATGATGATAGAGGATACAAAGTCTTTTCGTTTAGCAGAAGATTTTTTAAAGAATAGCAAGTGCGGTATATTTAGTGTTGGTTATATGGACCCCGATACTCCAGGCTATCGTGTTTCGAATGCAAAAACCGGTGATGAGATTGAATTCAAAAAAGGGAAACCACCCGTAAAAGTAATGTGCTCTATTGATAAATTCCGATTCTCTGCACATGCAAAAAGAGAAGATTTAGTGAATTTTGTTAAACAAGTAAAAGCTAAACGCGTAATTCTCACTCATGGTGATAACGATGCCGTTAATGAATTGGGTGCATTAATGCTCGAAAAATATCCCGGACTTTCACTTACTGTTGCAGAAGAACAACGTATCGTTTTACGAGAAGATTAAAAAGCTACAGCTACTTGTATGTTGCCTGTTGGCTCCAACGAAGAGCCCGTATTAATCATACCACTTCTTAATGTGATATCAATAGCTTTATTATCCAATACAGTGCTGATTATTGCATCCACTGCACTCACAATGTGATTTACCACAATTAACTGAATCATTGTTGATGTTACAGCGTAATAATCATTTGCCTCGCCACGCATATTCCTATACAAATCAAACTTTGACCCCGGTTTTGGAGAATTCCGCTCAACCGATGAGTTTGGAGTATCTAACCATCCATAGGTAAACTGAAGGTACTTCCCTATCATTTCGTAGTATTGTTGATGTCCGTGTGGATAAATACGATGTGAAAAAATCTTGCCCTCCCAATAATTTAACTGTTCTCGGTTTACTCTTTCCCACGGAGCCAAGGAGGCGTTTGGATCAATGGATACAGAGGCAGAATCAGGTAAACCCAACTCAGTTTTATACTTCAAAATCCATTCCGTGTATTTTACCATATCCCAGTTTTTATCGGCGTAAGCTTCAAATTCAACAGTTTTGTCATCGCCTTTTTTCTCATATGCTAAAGCTGTAACTATCAACCCTGTTTCTGCTCCCAAAAACAATCCCGCCTTCCAATAATCTCCGTTATATATCTGCCCGGCACCCGGTATTACCAGCGAGAGAAGTCCTGCGAGAATCGGACTTTTTTTCTCTGAGGTAACGGCTTCCGCTGACGCAGAAAATGGGGTAATCTCAGAAATATCTGCTTTAACCGGTTGCAAATCGTAAGCAAGTAATTGAATACCATTAATTTCCTTCATTCCTTCTTGTGCCAAAAGTGATGAAGAAAGGAGAAGCAAAGCAATAATAATAGTTCTGTTCAAAGTGTTCATTTTCTTACCTTAAAAATCGAATCCAAATAGAACGCCGGCGTAAAAATTCCACTCCTTACCATAAAGAACAGGAGTATCGTTTGCTATTCTTGTGTACGAATCAAATCCGTATGCGGCATTAAAAAATATTGCAGTTGGGAATAAATAAAAGCTGTTCATAGCCAAACGGAGTTCAGTACCAACACCTCTTTTGTATTGGTCTATTTTTGCGACTTTATCACCTAATTCTCCTGTCCAAGCATTACCTGCATCTGCATATACCGATAAAAATACTTTATCAAAATACCAGGGGCCAAACTTAGTATCAATATCTCTAAATAATGGGAAACGATATGTCAAGTTCAACCAAACAAGTTCGTTTCCGCTTATAGCATAAAAAGGATATGACTTCATTCCGATTAATCCACCAAGGTAAAAATCGAAGAAATCGGGTACTGCTTCGCCCAGTACACTACCAACTCTAACTCTACCGGTAAGCGTGTGTCCTTTACCCAATCCGTGCCCATATTGCGAATTAACTTCGATTCTGTGAAAATTAAAATCTTTGTAGTTGGGTTTCAGTATTCCGTCCTCAACTCTGTACTCACCATCAGGATTAAACTTACTCATTTCGTAATTATACTGAGCAGTAAATTCGAGTCCTGCAGGATTTATATCATCATCTCTAAACGGATAGAGTGCACTAAACTCGTATTTCAGACCAAAATTAGAACCATAAAAGTAAGTATCGTTGGTTGAAGGATATAATGCAGGGTCATCTGGTATTGGTATAATAAAGGAACCAATAGTCGCTGAATATCTCGAATAGGTATATTTAAGTTCTAATAACGAGTTATCATCGAAAATGTGTTCACGTGCCGATAATGAAACTTCCAATAGATTGTAAGATACATCAGTTTTTGTGGCCGGCAATTCATCAAAAATAATATCAACATCAGCTTTACGAGAGATGTTATATGCTTCCAAGGTTAATTCAGGATATAAGCCCATTGAACTGAGAACGGGTAATCTGTCTTTATAATCCAGTATCAAAAATAAATCACGTTCCATTCTTGTATTGATACTTGCACCTAAAAACATAGAATACTTATTGAGCAAATCACTGGTATAAGCTATTAGTCCAGGTTTAAGCTTCTGCACAAATGAGCTTGATGAGTTGTAATTATCAAACCGAATAAACGGGAAAATACTCAACCGTGTAAAAGCTCCTGTATAATTTTCCTTCGGTATATAATTTATATCTTTATCTTGAAAGTTACGTAAATAGTTAATTTGATCGGTTCCTAAATCACCCTTAGGTATTCGAGCTCCCAGTGGAGGGTTTACAGTTTGAACATAATTAACATTACCGGTAATCGATTTCCCGGGCTCTGTTTTCAATGTATATATTTTATACCCTTTTGATGTGTATCCCGCGTACGCTATCTCACCATTAGTATTAATGCTCGGCATAAATGCACCACCGAGTACATTACTAAGTTGCTTTGGTGTTCCTTCACTAAGGGTAATAGTGTATATATTAAATATACCGGATCTATCTGATGAAAAAATCAGTTCATCTTCCGATATAAAAATAGGTGACCTATCATCCGATGTTCCGGTTATCAGTTCACTTGTCTTGCCACTTTCAACATCAATGGTATAAATATCTCTTCCATGATGATAACTATAAGCAAATGCTATAGTTTTGCCCGAAGGTGAAAAGGTTGGACTAAATACCTGTTCCCCATCATCGTAGAAAGTATATTGCTTAAAACCGCTACCATCAATATTGCAGGTTGCTATATTTGTTGTTCCATCCCTTTGA